>NZ_OY730234.1 GCF_963422545.1 uncultured Flavobacterium sp. | reverse complement strand
TGTCAGTCTCTCAGTGAACGTCGCCGTTGTTGCGGGGTGCAAAAGTAGGCACTTCATTCGGTTAAACAATGACTTTTCTGAACTATTTTTAATCTTTTTTATAACTCGCTGGTTTTTGCGTTTTTTACAACCTGAAGTTTTTTAAAGCTTTATACTCCTTTGTGGTCTTTGCGCTGGTTTTACCTGTTTTTGCCTGGTTTGCCACCAAGGCACTAAGGCGCAAAGTTTGCTTTTTCCCCTATTTTACTCTGTTTTTTCTTAATCTCGCAAAGGCGCAAAGACGCAGAAGTTTTATTTTTTAGGCGTTTTCTTCTCTTTTATAGCTGAGCTTCTTTTGAAAACTACTGCCCCAGCCCCGCTATTCGCTTCAATCTTTTGCTTTTTAAAGAAAAAAGCAAAAGATTGAAGCGAATAGCGGGATTAAGCTCCTAATTTAAATTCCAAATCTTAAAATTGCTTCGACTTCGCTCAGCCGGACAAAAACTGCTCTTCATATTATAGTACAGACTTCTCCTTATATATGGGTCTCAAAAATAAACCCGAACAGGTTTTAAAAACCTGTCAGGTTGTATAATGTGTTTGAAAACTAATCGAAACGAATTGCTTTGACTGGAGAAATCTTGGTTATAATATAGGACGGAATTAGCAGTACTAAAAAGCAAACCGTTACTGTTAGTAAATTCAGCAAGGCTACGTAACCCCCAATTTAAATACACTGGCGCCTGATTGACGTAGTAATTTTCAGGGTTAAGCGCAATTATACCAAATTGCTGCTGGATCAACAAACAGCGATATACCTATTAGGTTGCCCCAAAACAATCCACGCATAATTAAATAAAAAAGCATTATAGAGGAATATTTTACGAACAGTCCAATTATTTGCCCCCATTGCTTTTAAAATTCCGATCATGTAGTGTGCGTTCCAAAAATAAGAACCAACAGCGCCACTACCATATTTATAGTAGCAACTAAAATCATGACCGCCAGAATAACTATTATATTAAAATCGAAGAGATGAAGCCAATCAAAAATATAACTGTATTTCTCAATTATAGTTTTGGTATCTAAACTTGATGGCGTTTGCTCATAAATTTGATTACCTGCTTTTTTAATATTATCAAAATCATTTACAAAAACTTCAAATGCACCAACTTGATCCGGACCCCATTTATTAATTTTTTGTATATGACGAAATATCTCCTATTATATAGGTAGCATCAAAATCCTGAAACCCTGAATTAAAAATACCGGCAATTTTAAATCGGCGGCTATTTGGCAATTTTACCTTGTTCTTCTTTTACAAAAAAAGGTATTAAAACTATCGCCTAGTTTTAAATTAAGCCTGTCAGCAAGAAATCTGGAAATTATCACTTCTTCGTTTAATGTCTGTGAAAAGTTTGGCAACTTTCCTTCAATAAGATATTCTTTTATATTATTCCAATCATAATCTGCTCCTACTCCTTTGAAAATAATTCCTTCAAAAGCATTTTCGGTTCTAATGATTCCTGCTTTACTGGCGATTTGCCTGAATATGTTTTACTTCGGGAACTGATTTTGAAATTGGGATAAAAGTCTTGTTTTTTAGAAATTGGCATCAAAGTTACTTCCGAATTATTATTATCATAATTTGAAATGATAACCTGACCATTGAAAGCAGAAGAAACCTTATCTCGTATTTTTTTGCTGCAATCCGATTCCGGTAGCAACCGAAACCAGCATCATAATAATACCAATTGCAATTGGCCGAAATAGCAATTTTTATAATAGGCGAAGAAAATACTGCTTTTATAATCTTTTGCAGTAATTAGTCATTTTGGCTATGAAATATTCTAAATTCAGATTTTTTCAGTTATCTTGTATTAATTATTATAACGACATTCTTTCATTCCTCGGAATCAAAAATACATTTAAAAAAGTAAAAAAGTTTTTGCTTCTAAAAAACAATTACAAAAATTTTAGGCCTTATAAAGGAAGTTTCTTTTTCATTTCTTCAAACTATATTATATGCTGCCGGACAAATAGCTACATTTTTTAAGGTAAGATCAGCAATTTGATGAAATTTCTTTCGATCTGTATGCGGAAATTCTCTACATGCTTTTGGACGAACATCATAAATCATGCAATAATTCTCATTATCCAGAAAAAGTACAGGGAACACTTTTTAAAACATAATCTTTATCTTCGTCAATTCGAAGGTATTGTTCGATAAATTGCTGTGGCTTTTGCTTGAAAGATTTTGAAATTCTTTTCGATATCCGCCAAAGTAAACAACGGCCCCGGTTGTTTTACAGCAATTGGCACATTGTAAACAATCTGTTTTCTTAAATTCAGCATCATGCAAATCCTGCATCACGTAATCTAAATTCTTAGGCTGTTTCTTTTTCAGCTTATCAAAATACTTTTTGTTTTCGATATGCTTATCTTTGGCTAACTTATTTAAGTTATTTAAAATTTGTTTCAAGTTTAAAATTTAAAGTTGATCTGCAAAATTAAACAACTTTAAACTTGAAACCTTAAACTTTGAACTAAATTACGATGAAAGATCTATTTGGGAAAGCGATGTTCGATTTTCAAACCAATAATTCGCCGGAAAATATAATTACAGAAACTTCAATTTCTGAAGAGGACGAAATGAGCGTTGATTATTTGTTCCGTTCTTATAACGAAATGCCAAAACTTGAGCAAAAAGCATTGCAATTAGCAACTGGAAAAAACTTTGGATGTTGGCTGTGGAGCCGGAAGTCATTAGCCTGTCTTTACAAAATGATCGCAAATTAGAGGTTACTTCGATCGATATTTCAGAAAAAGCTATCGAAACTTGCAAACTGCGTGGTGTAAAAAACACAAAAGTTCAAAACATACTTTGATTTTTGAAGGAGAAAAAATTCGATACAATCATTTTATTGATGAATGGAACGGGTATTTTTGGAAAACTGGAAAACTGCAATAAATACTTGTCAAAATTAAAATCTCTTTTAAATCCTGATGGTCAAATTTTAATAGACAAGCTCTGATATCATTTATATGTTTGATGAAGATGAGGACGGCGGAAAATGGATTCCATCAAATAATGATTATTACGGGGAACTTGTTTTCAACATTTCTTATAAAGGAGAAAAAGAAGAACCTTTTGATTGGTTGTATTTAGATTATAACACGCTACAGAATGCAGCAATCGCAAACGGACTAAAATGCGAAACTTATTTTAGAGGGTGAGCATTATGATTACTTAGCCAAACTTTCTATTTAAAAATAAAACATTGCAATCATGGAAAACATTAGATTTAGAAAAATTAAAGTATCCAATAGGAAAAATTTGAATTTTCCACAGGAATATACTCCTGCGTATATCACCGAAAAAATTGCAGAAATCGAGTCTTTTCCGGAAAAATTAAAAAAAGAAACGATTAATTTGACCGACAAACAATTAGATACACCATATCGCCCCGGCGGATGGACTGTTCGACAAGTGATTCATCATTGCGCCGAAAGTCATATGAATTGCTATATTAGAATAAAATGGGCTTTGACCGAAAAACAATCCTGTAATAAAAGCTTATGACGAAGTCCTATGGTCTGAATTACACGACAATTTAAACATGCCAATTCAGCCAACACTAACTTTATTAGAAGGCTTACATTTTAGACTAGTTTATATAATGAAAAATTTATCAGAAGCTGATCTCGAAAAATCTTTTATTCATCCTGAAAACAATTCTGAATACAGAATTAAACAAATTATTGGAAGCTATGCGTGGCATGGAAACCACCATCTTGCACATATTACTACTTTAAAGAAATACAAAAACTGGCAATAAACAGAAACTATATCTTTTTTTTTTAAACATTGTTTATTGTTTACCAAAAATAAAAAATCTCTTCGGCCGAAGAGATTTTTTATTTATAATACTTAAGGGATATTTAAATATTTATGTGTTTGAAGTGAAACTCTCCATTTAGGATTGTTCATTACATAATCAACAATCAATGGTGTCATCTCTTCTTTTTTACTCCATTCTGGCTGAAGGAATAAAATTGCTTTATTATTTACAAGTTCCGCTTGTTCTTCAGCAAAGATAAAATCGTGTCTATTGTAAATAATTACCTTTAATTCATGTGCATTGTCATATACCGTTTGAGTTGGTAACTTATTCTTTTTAGGCGAAAGACAAATCCAATCCCACGTTCCTGTTAACGGATAAGCTCCTGAGGTTTCTATATGAACTTTTAAATTCTTATCTTTCAATTGTTTCGTCAACAATGTCATATCCCAGGTCAATGGTTCTCCTCCTGTAATTACGACAGTATCTGCATAACTAGACGCATTATTCACAATTAAATCAACACTTGTTGGCGGATGTAATTCAGCATTCCAACTCTCCTTCACATCACACCAGTGACAACCAACATCACATCCTCCAATTCGTATAAAGTATGCAGCTGTTCCTGTATGAAAACCTTCTCCCTGAATTGTATAAAACTCTTCCATCAAAGGCAACATTGCTCCTTTATTAACTTCTAATTGTATTTCTTTTGATAACATTATTTTATTTTAAAGTGCAAAGATAGTCAATTAAATACGGAACAAAAAAAACCGATAGCTCTTTGAACTATCGGTTTTTATATTTAATTAAAAGTCTTTAATTATTTTAAAGCTTTTACAGATTGTGTTGCGTAAGCATTAGTAGGATCTAAAACTAAAGTTTTATTGAAATATTCAACAGCTTTAGCTTTGTCAGTATTAGCATAACTTGCTCCAATACTATTATAAGATTCTACAATTTTTTTAACTGTTGCAGGTTTTGCAAGTTCTTCAGCACCTTTAGCAGATGTTCTATTAATATACTCTTGGTAGTTTTTAATAATTAAATCATCTTTTTCTAATAAATTGTTGATTCTACCTTTGTATAAATAAGCCTCATCGTATGTTGGAGAAGCAATTAACACTCTGTCAAATGCAGCATCAGCTTTAGCTAAACCGGCTGCATCAATAGCTGTTTTTTCTTTATTTGCATTTGCATAATAAAGTGAAATACCAAAATATACATTATCGTTCAAATAATTTTTAGAATCTGTATTAGTAGCACTTAATTCATATAAAGCAGCAGCTTGATTGTATTGTTTTTTAGTAAACAAATCTTTTCCAAAATCTCCAAGATCTTCAACTGCCAAAGGCTCCATAGCTACAGCCTTTTTAATATCAGCCAAACCAGCATCAAAAGCTGCAGCACTAACTACACCATCAGCTCCAGTTCCTTTTTTGATTTTAGCGAATCCTAAATACAAGTAATCTTTTGCAATTATTTTATTCGTAGGAACTTTTACATAATCTTCTAATGATTTGATAGCAATATCAATGTTTCCATTTTCATAAGCAGAATATCCTAAATATCTAAAAATTCTAGGATTAACTTTATCCAACTCAATCATTTTGTTAGCTTCAGCTTCAAGAGCTTTATAGTCTTTTACTAAGATCAGGAAATCAGCATGACGCATTCTTGAATCCAAAGAATGATCAGTAAGACTTAGATATTTCTCGTAGTTAGAGATTGCTTTTTGGTAATTCACTTGTTGAGTAGATGGTTTGTTTCTAGCCCATTTGTAATATGTTTCTGCTAATTCTCTGTAAACAGGTCCATAACCAGCATCTAAAGCAATAACCTCATTAAAAGATTTAATAGCTTCTTCGTAAGATTTAGCACCTTTTAAAAGAACACCTAATTGCATTTTTTGCTCTTAAAAGAGTTGGATCTGCAGTAAATGCATCACGATATGCTTTGTAAGCATCATTTTGATTATTTGCTCCATAATAAGCATCTCCGATTGCTAAAAGCGCAGTAGCGTTTTGTGGATCAACTAACAAAGCTCTTTTTAAAATTGCAACAGCACTTGTGTAATCAGGATTTGTAGAATTCATGTAAGCTCTACCGATATAAATAAATTCATTTACATCTTTACGTTTCATGTCTTTTGCTGCCAAATCAAAATTGGCTTTAGCAGAAGCTGCATTTTTAGCATCAAGATCTAATTGACCTAATCCTATATAATTTAAGTTTTTCTTATCTGCTGCTTCTAATCCATTTAAGTAATAAATTTTAGCAGAATCAACAATAGTCTGATTCAAGTAAATATTACCTAAAACAAAATTAGCTTCTCCATCAGAAGGTTTAGCTTTGATGATTGATTTTAATAATGATTTTGCTTTATCAAATTGCTCAGCATCGATTGCCTTCTTAGCTTGGTTGATATCTTGCGCTTTTGCTACAGAAGCTGAAGCAACTAAGGCAAGACTAAAAATTTTAAATTTATTCATCTTTATTGTAATTAATTTATTCTTTATCGTTTATAATTTGACTTCTAATTTTAAGTTTTCTTCCTGGTGTTCTAACCGGTAGTAATCCAGATTTTAAAACAATGCGTTGACCAATATCTCCGGCAATGAATGAAGCAAAGCCCATTCCTAAACCTGAATAACCTTGACAATTTATAATAAACAAATCACGTGCCAAAGGATATTTCTCTTCTGCAAGATCATTTTGAGTTGGACTGTAATATTGATTATCATTCAGACCTTTAACACTCAAAACATTTATTTTTTTAATAACATCAGTCATATTTGGAGACGGTTGCGACAACCAGTTTACTCCAACTACACCAATCATTCCATCATTCTCAGAAACGAATTTAATAACTTCATCGTTAGTTTTAAAAGAAAAAACACCTGCAGCTGGAATATTTTTCACCTTAGCCAATTCTTTCATGTAACGAACCGTACTTGAGTTTGGATTGTCAAAAACAAGACCTTTAATTCTTGGATCAGCCTTACCCTGCATAAAATCGATTACAGTTTTCAACGCAATTAATGTATCATTATTGCTTTTGTTTGATATAAATGCAATTGCATCTTTAGCAAATGGCGTAACCCTAGGATTTATCTTACTCTTGTCGAATCTGGTCTTTTCTTCCTGAGTTAAATCTCTAGTAATAACAACAACTTTAGCTTTTTGATTCAATAAATCATTTATTACCTCCGCCTCAGATTTAGGTTCTACGCTAATTTTAGCTTTATAATAAGTCCCTTCAAAAACAGCAACTTGGTCATCTACAATTGGCTTTATGGTTTCATCAACTGTAATATCCATTTTTCCTTTTAAGATCGTTTCTTTATCAGAATCATTTTTGCTTTTTTGGTTACACATGGCAAACAAAAAGGCAAAAGCAACCAAACCAAAAACTCTACTATATTTTAACATAATTACTCTGCGTTTGAATTAATTAATCTCAAAAAGCGGATTGCTGAATAAACAATTAGCAAACCACCAAAAGCATATCTGTATTTTGGTTCCCAGTCTAATGGAATCTTTTCCCAAAACATAATCATTAAACCCAGTACAAGATATATTAAAAAAAACAGTATTCCTAAAACAAGAAGAAATCGCTCTTTGAGCGATTTCTTCTGAATATTATTAAGCATATTTCTTAACATTAGTCTGCAGATTGAATCGTAATAGGTAGAGAGTAAAGAACCCTAACTTTTTTACCATTTTGCTCACCAGGAGTCCATTTTGGACATTTTTTAAGAACACGAATTGCTTCTGCTCCTGTACCGTAACCGATATCCCTTAAAACTTTAATGTCGGTTAATGAACCGTCTTTTTCAACTACAAACGTAACATAAACTTTACCTTTTAAACCTTCTTCTTCAGGAGTCTTATAATTGTTTCCTACGAATTTGTAGAATTTATCAATTCCTCCAGGGAAATCCGGTTTTACTTCGATACCAGCTGTGTTATATACTTGGTTATCTTCTTCAACTACTGCAGCAGTTCCAGTACCTACTGGCTCATCAACAGTTAAAACTGCATCCGGATCTCCTTTGATAGTTTCAGAACCAACTTTTTTATCTTTAAGTTCCTCAATTTTTGGAGGATCTTCAGTAACTTCATTTGCCTTAGCAACAACCGGTTTCACAAACTTAACCTGATCCACTTTTGGTGGTGGTGGTGGTGGTGGTGGTTCATTTGGCTTAACTTCCTCTTTTTTAGGAGGTAATTTTACTGTAGCAATCTTAATATCTTTATTCGCATCATCTTCACTAGAATCTGGTAAAAAGCTTGCAATAAGAGGAGCTGCAACAGCAAAGGCAAAAATAACAGAACCAATGATAAGCGCTTTTACCGTTGTTTTAGTATTTGCTTTTCTTAGCTCATATGCTCCATATATCTTATTACGTCCTTCGAATACGATATCAAGCCACTGATTTTTTATAATATCTAATTTCATTTTTCTTGATTATTAGGATGTTAAAACAAGATATCTCTTATTTAGTAGGATCTATCAATTTAGTTTCTTCCGGTGAAAACTCAGGAACAATAGCATAAGTTTCAACTCCAGAAATCGCCATCTCATCCAAAATATCAACTAAATTACGGTAAGTTGATTTTTTACTTGGTTTAATAATGACAATAATTCCGTTTTTAGGTTTCCCTAAACCTGTAGAATATTCTAAAACTGATTTCTTTCTTTTAAGAACTTCTCTACGAATACCATCTTTACCATACGCGATATCTTTAGGTCCAGCAATTGGACTTTCTAATAATCCCATATAATAAACCATTTTATTCTTCTCTCCCAACATTACTGTCATTGTACGATTCTCATCTACTTTCGTCGGTTTTACCGTCGGATCTGGATCTTTATCTGGCAGAGACAAATCCATCGATTGAGGTTTTGACAACGATGTGGTTAACATAAAGAATGTGATCAATAAGAAGGCCAAATCTACCATCGCCGTTAAATCGACTTTCGAGTTTTGCTTTTTACTTCTTACTTTACCACCTTTTCCGCCACCACCGTCGCCGGTATTTAATTCAGCCATTTTAGTGTATCTTTTTTAATTAAAAGTCTTTTCCTCTCATACCTGTAACTAAGTTAAAGGAATTGATTTTTTGATCTTGTAAAATATCCATAATCTTTTTGATTTGTGGATACTGTTCTTTAGCATCTCCCTTAATGGCGATCTGCAATTCTTTATCATCAAGGTCAATTGCTGCTCTTCTTGAAATCAACAACCATTCTTTTAATTGATTATCTAAAGAATCGATTGGGATTCCAGGTTGATTTGCTTTCACTCTATCAGACGCTTTCATAGCAATGATGTCTTTCAAATTTGCAACCGGTACACCGAAGTCATCCATTAAAGCAAATTTAGTTTTATCATCTTCTGAAAAAGTCACACCGAATTTTGCACCTATACCTTCAAGAGTTCTTTTACGAATCTCCCTTCCTTTGATGTCAAAAAACACTTTGCTTTTCCCGTCTTTGTCTTTACCTATAGTAATAATTGCCAAATCAGAATCTGGTAATTTACTTTGAACAGTAGAAGAAGGCATATCTACAGGAAGTGCTTCAGGCACCTTAGCAGTAGCGGTCAAAATAAAGAACGTAAGCAAAAGGAACGCAACATCACACATGGCAGTCATATCTGTCGATGTTGACTTTTTTTTCATTTTTATTTTAGCCATTCTCTTTTATTTTTATTTTGATATAATTAATTGTAATTATTATAATCAAAAATTAATTATTGTTTCAAACTTCCTCTGAATCTTCTGTAAGTATTTACGATTGTAGTACCAGCCTCATCGATAGAGTAAGTTAAATCATCAATTTTAGCAGTAAAGAAGTTGTAAGAAACGATAGCTAAGATAGAAGTAGAGATACCTGTTGCAGTGTTGATAAGTGCTTCAGAGATACCTGTTGCAAGAGCAGCTTGGTCAGGAGTTCCAGCAGAAGCTAACGCACCAAACGCTTTAATCATACCTGATACAGTTCCTAATAATCCTCCTAAAGTTCCTAATGATACTAAAGTAGAGATAATAGTCATGTTTTTCTCTAACATTGGCATTTCTAATGAAGTTGCCTCTTCAATTTCTTTGTGGATTACTTCTGAAGCTTCTTCACTGTTGAATCCTTCTTTTTTAACATCTTGATATTTAATCAAAGCAGATTTAATTGCATTTGCAACTGAACCTTGTTGTTTGTCACATGAAGCGATAGCAGCTTCGATGTTTCCTTCTTTAATACTTCCTTGTACATTTTTCATAAATGCATCTAAGTTAGCTTTACCAGCAGCTTTACCGATAACGATAAATCTTTCAATAGAAAAAACAACAACCATTAAAAACATACCTAATAATACTGGTACGATGAAACCTCCTTTATATACTTGTCCTAATGTATTGATCGGGTGACCTGTTTCTGGGTTACCTCCCTCGAAGTTAGACGCATCTCCCATGATTACTTTCCAAATAAACACCCCAACTAAAATACACGCAACAATAATGATTCCTGTAATCATTCCTCCTCCATTTGAAGTGCTTTCTTTTTTAACTTTAACGTTTGCCATTTTTTTTAATTTTAATAGTTTTAAATAATTTTATTTTTTAGTTATATTTAACTTGTAGGGTAGCAAATTTATACGTTTAGTTTAAATAAAAAAACTTTTTTTAATTTTATTGAAGGAAATTTAACGTCAATTTAAAAAATATCTCATTAAATTGCCCACATCATTTTTTAAATAAAACAAAAAAAAGGGCTATTAATGGGAAAATTACAACGTTTTAGTAAATATTCAAACATTCCTTTGATATCTTCTTAAAAAGTTGCGAAATTATTTTTTGTATTATTTTCAATCAAAAAAAGCTTTTTCCTACTAAAAAAAACGATCAAAAAATGTTAAAAAACAGAACAATACTCTTATAATCATCTAAATTACAAATAAAAACATGAATAAAAAAGATAATTTCATTCAAGATATAAACAATGGCTATTTATCTAAAGGTGACAGTATCATTTTAGGGGGAGCCATACTAGATGGAGAGCCTATTGCTGAGGCACACGTTAAAATTCCTTTAAAAACCTTAAACCGCCACGGGTTAATTGCAGGTGCAACTGGAACAGGAAAAACAAAAACAATACAAGTTTTTTCTGAGCAACTATCAAATGCCGGAATCCCGGTTTTAATGATGGACATAAAGGGCGATTTTAGCGGAATCGCAAAAGAAGGAAAAGAGGAAGATTTTATTACAGAGCGACATGCAAAAATAAACATACCTTATAATATAGCTTCTTTTCCGGTTGAACTAATGTCTTTGTCAAAACAAAACGGAGTTCGCCTGCGTGCTACAGTTTCTGAATTTGGTCCCGTATTATTTTCCCGTATTTTAGATTTAAATGATACTCAGGCCGGAGTTGTATCTGTTATTTTCAAATATTGCGATGACAACCAAATGGCTTTATTAGATTTAAAGGACATTAAAAAAGTCATTAATTACATAACCGAAGAAGGCAAAGATGAAATTGCAGCGAGTTACGGTAAAATATCAACTGCCACCACTGGAACTATTTTAAGAAAAATCATTGAATTAGAGCAACAAGGCGGAGATTTATTTTTTGGAGAAACATCTTTTGAAACTGATGATTTGATGCGTATTGACGAAAACGGAAAAGGATACGTAAACATCATCCGCTTAACGGATATTCAGGATAAACCAAAATTATTCTCGACTTTTATGTTGAGTTTATTAGCTGAAATTTATCAAAAAATGCCCGAAAAAGGAGATGCTGAACAACCTGAACTAGTTATTTTTATTGATGAAGCACATTTAATTTTTAACGAAGCCAGCAAAGCTTTACTAGAACAAATTGAAACTATTGTAAAACTGATTCGTTCTAAAGGTGTCGGTATTTATTTTGTAACCCAAAATCCAATGGATGTCCCAAGTGGTGTTTTGGCACAATTAGGATTAAAGATTCAGCATGCACTTAGGGCTTTTACAGCAAATGACAGACAAGCGATAAAAAAAACTGCCGATAATTATCCAACTTCTCAATATTATAAAACAGATGAATTGTTGACTAATCTAGGAATTGGAGAAGCTTTGGTTACAGCCCTGAATGAAAAAGGTATTCCAACGCCGCTTGTAGCAACAATGATGCGTGCGCCAATGAGTCGAATGGATATTTTGACTGCTGACGAAATTGAAGAAATAAACAACAAATCGAAACTCGTTAAAAAATACGCTGAAGAAATTGATCGTGAAAGTGCTTATGAAATGCTGAACAAAAAAATTGCCGATGCAGTTCAAGCCAGCGCAGAACAAGAAGAGGAAGCACCTACAAGATCCTCAAAATCTGAACCCAGCACAGCAAGTGTTGTTGGAAAATCAGTACTGAAAGTCGTAACGAGCGCTACTTTTATCAGAGGTGTTTTTGGTGTACTATCAAAAATATTCAAAAAGTAAAAATTAACCATATAAGTGATATAAGTTCATGTAAATGCAGTTGCGTTTATATTAAATGAACTTATATCACTTATATGGTTTAAAAAAAATTATGCGTTTTGCAACAACTCTAGAATCTTATTTTCTATTTCAGGAGTGTTCCAGATATTTTCGATATTATCAGTTCGTAAAACTTGTTCCATAATTTCGTTTTGAAAATCACCAATTGCCAAAGCTTCCGTATACGGACGATCGCTAAAAGTTACACGACTATAAAGGGGAATCCATTTATCAGGATGTTTATCAGAGAAGGCTTTTTCTATTTTCTTTTGCAGTAAGAATTTTTCATCAGCCGTTTTTGTACTCATTTCCATAAAATTACGATACGAAAGTTCTGCAATAGCATCAGCATTAGGTTTACGCGAAATTTGATATTCAGAGAAAATCTTCTTCCAGTCGTCTCCATATTTTTCAATCATTTCGTTCAAAACCGTAATATCTTCAAAACCTGCATTCATTCCTTGTCCATAAAACGGAACAATAGCGTGACAGGCATCTCCAATTAAAGCAATTTTATTTTCATACGTCCACGGAAAACATTTCATCGTCACCAAAGTACTCGTAGGATTTTTAAAGAAATCCTCTGCCAGCTTCGGAATCACTTCAATCGAATCCGGGAAGTTTTTCGTAAAAAAATCTTCGACCATTTTACGATCTGTCAATGAAGCAAACGAATTTTCGCCTTCAAAAGGCATAAACAAAGTACACGTAAAACTTCCGTCTAAATTAGGAAGTGCAATTAACATATACTCGCCTCGTGGCCAAATATGAAACGAATTTTATCTAACTTATGTGTAGCATCAGCATTTGCAGGAATATTCAATTCTTTATATCCCATATTCAAAAATTCCTGTGAATAATTAAACATACTTTGACGCTGCATTCTGTGCCTGATTCTCGAAAAAGCACCATCAGCACCAAAAACCATATCGTACTTTTTCTCTTCCCACTCGCCTCTTTCCGTTTCGCCAATATGCAAAGTTGCATCGCTAAGCGTCACATCCCAGATTTTTTGGTCAAACAAAAATTCAGCTCCCGCTTGTTCAGCAAGATCAATCATTTTCCTGTTCAGAGTTCCTCTCGAAATCGAATAAATCGATTCTCCTTCCTGTCCGTAATTCTGAAAATTGAGTTTATCAACCAGATGTATCGCACGTTTGTCCATCGGAATTGCGATTTCGCGAACCGAATCGCCAACGCCAACGGCATCAAGTGCTTTCCAACCGCGATTAGACATAGCCAGATTAATAGAACGACCCGAAAAGTTAATTTTGCGAATATCAGGGCTTCGATCATAAACATGAACGGTGTGACCTGCTTTTTTAAGATAAATTGCCAACAGCGATCCTACTAATCCGGAACCTACAACAGCAATTTTTAGTGAAGTTTGCATCAAGAAAAATCTAAATATAAGATCGTAAAAATAAGTAATAATTCTACAAGAGCTTAAAAATAAAGGAAATATTTATGATTTATATGGGCATGACCCGCCCAAAAAAGCGGGTCGGGCTTTCGGCTATATCTTTTATTTCTCCCGATAGCTATCGGGATTTCATAAAAGGATACCGCCTCTATCCCTCATGCGACATTGTTTTCATAACAAATTTGCGTTTTTATAAATTTATTAGAAATAAGAAAAAGACTATTTTCGCTTTAACGTAAAATTAATTAGCCCACAGATTTAACGGGTTAAACGGATTTTCACAGGTTTTACTGTAAACTCAAATCAGCATTGGTTAAAAAAATCCACGCTGATCCGTTTAACCCGTTAAATCTGTGGGTAATACTCCCTATTTACAAACAAATTCTAATCAAATAAAAACCAATGAATAGCAAACTATTACAATCAGACATTATTTTAGAAAACGAAAAAGTAATATTACTCCCTTTTGAAAACGAAAGAAACATCGAACTAAAAGAAATCATTTTTGACGATGAAATCTGGAAATATATGGGAATGTACATTCGAAACGATAATGACTTTGAAAACTATATTCAAAATACCTTAAAACAAAAAGCCGACGGAATTTGTTATCCGTTTTTAATCGTTGACAAAGCCACCAACAAAGTTGCTGGAAGTACAAGATACGGCTACCTAAATCACGCAAGCCAAAAATGCGAAATTGGTTGGACTTGGTACGGAAAACAATTTCAAGGAACAGGTTTAAACAAAGCCTGCAAATATGAATTATTGAATTTTGGTTTTGAGAACATTCAATTCAAGAGAATACAATTCAGTGCTGATCTTGAAAATAAAAAATCACAACGAGCAATCGAAAAACTAGGTGCCATAAAAGAAGGAATTTTTAGAAATAATTATATCGATTCTGAAGGCAAAAGTAAAGATGACGTTTATTATAGTATTATTTTGGAGGAATGGGAATCTACTAAACGAGAGTATTTTTCTGAGTTTATATGAGAATCTCTAATCTGACTTTTTGTTAGAGAAAAAGTATTACTTTAGCTTAGATTTCCTAAACTAACGTAATACAAAACTCGCTAACATACTGCCCCGAATGAACCTATATTCAGAATATTATGTAAGTAAAAATTGCGAGAGGTTTGTCAATAAAATTTGGTGTCTTGATAACAGCATCGGCGAAAGCCTGATTGAGAACAAACTTGTTTTACCTAACGGCTGTTTTAATCTCGCAATTGTAAGCGGAAATTCTATAGAAGTTCATACCAGCAAAAACAAATATACAATGAACAAAGGTTTTTACTTTTGTTCGCAAATGACCAACAAGGTTTTGGTTAATATTCAGCCTAAAACTAAAGTTACAATAATTCAATTGCACGCCTGGACACTTTCGATGTTTCCAAATTATGATTTGAGCAATTTTACAGATTCTATTCTCAAAATCGATCAAAGCGAATTGCCTTTTACGACCAAAATTGATTTTAGCACAAACAGCGATATTTCGGGATTATTAAATATACTGAATACTTATTTTGAAAAATTAAGCTTTTCAAATCCTACTAAAAACCAAATCGAAAGAATCTGTGAGATTATAAAAGTTCATAACGAAGAAATTACGGTTTCCGAAATTGGGAAAAGTTTAAATGTGTCGCAGCGATTGTTGCAAATTAAATTTAAAACTGCAACGGGACTTACGATTAAAAACTACATACAAATTCTGAAATTCAGAAAATCGGTCGATCAAATGGTGAATTCTGATTTAGAAAAACTGAAACTGACCGATGTTGCGCTTTACAATAAATATTTCGATCAGTCACATTTTATAAAGAAATTTAAAGATGTGACCAAAACAACTCCAAAAATGTTCAATTCGAGTTTGTATTTTCTTTCACAAAAAAGATAAGATTTCGCATTTGTACAATTTTGTAAGTAACGATTAAACTAATATTGCAAAATCATCAATCAAATCAATCACAAATGAAAATCAACAAATCATTTTTTCAGTTAAAAACAATCTTAATAGGCATTCTACTCTTCCAATTTCAAATTGGATTTTCTCAAGAAGAAAAAAACTCAGAATTGTACAAAACCATCATGTTAAAAGATAGTCTTCTATTTAATGTTGGCTTTAATACTTGCGACGTTTCTCAATTTGAAAACCTTTATAGCGACAAGTTTGAATTTTATCATGATAAAGATGGTCCTTCAGACAAGGCTCAATTTTTATTCAACCTTAAAAAAGGTCTGTGCGGTTTTCGCGAAACTTATAAAGCCCGAAGATATTTAGTACCTAATAGTACCGAAATTTATCCTCTATACAATAAAGGTGTTTTGTACGGTGCCGTGCAAATAGGTATTCATCAATTTTATGAAAAATCAGTAGGAAAAAATGAATCTCTTGCAGATGCCAAGGAAAGATTTGGAAGTACGGCACGATTTACTCATTTATGGACTCTCGAAAATGGTGTCTGGAAATTGACCAGATCTCTTAGTTACGATCATCAAGATGTTAATACTGCCGGTACTAAATCAGATATTTTTGATAACGATCAGGAAATTAAAAATTGGCTTACTCAAAACAACATTCCAACCTTGGGAATTGGCGTTATTAACAACGGAAAACTACAAGAAATAAAAGTATTTGGTGAACTTAAAAAAGGAGCTACAGCACCATACAACACGATCTGGAATGTTGCTTCATTGACCAAACCTGTAACGGCAATAGTAGCTTTAAAATTAGTAAGCTCAGGAAAATGGGATCTTGACGAACCTCTTTATAAATATTGGATAGATCCTGATATTGCAAATGATCCTAACACAAAACTATTAACCACAAGAATTATCTTAAGTCACCAAACAGGTTTTCCAAATTGGAGATTTATGAACGAATCAGGCAAATTGGATTTTAAATTTAAACCCGGAACAAAATATCAATATTCTGGTGAAGGACTAGAATATTTGAGAAAAGCGCTTGAAAAAAAGTTTCATAAAACACTGGATCAATTAGCAGATGAATTAATTTTTCAGCCTCTAAAAATGACGGATACTAAGTTTTTATGGAAAGACATAACTGATGTTTCAAGATATGCCATTGGATACGATAACAAAGGAAACGCCTACGAACCTACCAAAAACAAAACAGCCAACGCTGCCGATGATTTATTAACGACGATCAAAGATTACGGAACATTTTTATGCAGCGTAATGAATAACGACGGATTGAGTAAAAAGGTCTTTGACGACATGACATCACATCAGGTTGAAACGAAGAAAAACAAATACTTCGGACTTGGTTTTGAAATCTACGATTTAGGGAACAATGATTATGCTTTATCACATGGCGGCGCAGACAAAGGTGTTCAGACCATTGTTATAGTACTTCCAAAGACAAAACAAGGGCTGGTTATTTTTACCAATGTTGATGATGGCTATAAGGTTTACGAGAAAATAATAACTCATTATTTGGGTGAAAACGGAAAGAAAATAATTGAGATAGAAACGAAATAAGCACAAGTCAAAAAATTAGATATTGACAAAATCGTAATTATGAAACTCATGATAAAACTATTTATTCTTATACTATTATTTTTAACTCAGATAGCTTTTGCCCAAACGAATAAAGAAGTTCTAAAAATGGCCACTTTGAGAACAGAAATTATCAAAATGGATAGTTTGCTTTTTTCGGTTGCTTTCAATCAATGCGACACTACACTTTTCAAAAAAATAATTGCCGACGACATAGAATTTTATGATGATCGTTCCGGATTAAATACTTCTAAACCAAATGAGATAAAATCTTTAATCTCAAAATGTGTGATGTCTAAAAAATTGATCCGAAAATTAAATTCCTGCACTATTGATAAGTTAGGTGATTTTGGAGCAGTACAATTGGGCGAACATACATTCTATTTTGATGGAAAACCTGAAGGAACTGCGAAATTTATTCATATTTGGGAACAAAAAAATAAGGAGTGGAAGTTGAAACGAATTGTTAGTTACGAGCATAGACCTATAAAAAAATAACTTTGAGTCTATACTCTAATGCATTAATTAAGGTAAAATGAAAAAAATTGATTGATAGTGAAACTTTATGCAGCTTTCGTCGTCTATATTAAAATTAGACGAGGTTAGAAATCACAATTTTAATTTGTAATTTAGGCTAATAAAATAAATATCAATTACTTACGAAGTTTCATTCATCATTACAAAATCAAAAAACGATTCATTAACCTTAACCACTAACCATTCATTATGAAAAAATCAATCAAACTAATTGCAGTTTGCCTTTTTGTGCAACTGTTTGCCTTTAATGTTTCTGCGCAGGACAAAGCAAAGCAAATTGACCAATTACTAACTACATACAATCAATACGGGCAATTTAACGGTTCCGCTCTTGTTGCCGAAAACGGAAAAGTAATCTTTAAAAAAGGTTTTGGTTCTGCCAATATGGAATGGAATATTCCAAATCAACCAGATACTAAATTTAGATTAGGGTCTATCAGTAAACAATTCACAGCACTTTTAATCGTTAAACTGGCTGAAGAAGGAAAACTAAAACTTGATGTTCCGATCACAACTTATTTACCGGATTATCCAAAAGAAACCGGCGATAAAATAACGATTCATAATTTATTGACACATACTTCCGGAATTCCAAATTATACTGCTACGCCAAATTTCCTTAAAGATAAAAGCCGTAACCCGTATACTCCGGAAGATTTTATAAAAACATTCAATAAACTGCCTCTTGATTTTACACCAGGCGAAAAATTTAATTACAGCAATTCAGGTTACTTTTTATTGGGATATATTATCGAAAAAATTTCGGGTAAAACATACGAGCAATATTTACAGGAAATTATTCTTACGCCTTTAAAAATGGCTAATACAGGTTATGATCATTCTGAAGTAATTTTAAAAAACAGAGCTTCGGGTTATGAAAAAAATGGAAAAAACATTAGTAATGCCTCATTTATCGACATGAGTATTCCGTATGCAGCAGGTTCTTTATACTCAACTGTAGAAGATTTATATCTTTGGGATCAGGCGCTTTACACAAATAAGCTACTTTCAGAAAAATCAATGGAATCTTTGTTTAAACCGTATATAAAAGCGTGGGATGGTTCATATGGATATGGCTGGGGAATTGAAGAAGTTAACAATGGAGATAAAGGAAAATTAAAAATTATTGAACATGGCGGAGGTATTAATGGTTTTAATACTATTATTTCGCGTGTTCCTGCTGATAAAAACCTTGTTGTTTTATTAAACAATACCGGCGGAACTGTTTTAGGCGAAATGAATGAGGCTATACGAGCTATTTTATACAATCAGTCTTATAATCAGCCAAAAAAATCAATGGCATCTGAGTTATTTGATGTATTTACATCTCAGGGATTAGCTACTGGAACCGATACTTATAAAAAACTAAAAAAAGATCCTACTTACGGCATTAAAGAAAACGACATGAATCAGGTAGGATATCAATTATTACAATCAGGAAAAAAGAAAGAAGCTATAGAGGTTTTTAAAATTAATGTAGAAGCTTTTCCTAAATCCGGTAATGTTTACGACAGTCTTGGTGAAGCCTATCTGGCTGACGGAGATAAAACTCTGGCAATTGCAAATTATAAAAAGGCTGTAGAACTTGATCCGAAAAACGAAAACGGAAAAAAAATATTAGCTGAGATTTCTAAAAAATAACAATTAAAAAACGAAAGTTTAACCACAATACCGTTTAAAAATTAACTCCGATAATTCAGTTTTAGAAATCTGGCTTATCGGAGTTTTTTTTATCTGAAGAATGTTTTTGGCTTGACTATTTACAATAAAAAATACTAATTTAGCACCACCCAAAAACAACTCTATAACCTATGAAAAATTCAAAAAAGCAATCCTTTTTGGCTTTATTACTATTTGTATTTATTCCGTCCTTTTGTGTTTCTCAAACAGCTGCTCCAAAAGTAGCAATGCCATCACAGCAAAATAAAATCATAATTGACAAAATTGTTGAAGCAGCTCATTACAAAAATTACGTTATAGATTTCTGTCTGGTAACGATAAACGAAGCCGCTTCTGCAGAAAAATGGAACGATCAAAAAACACTTGAGACTACAGAAAGCATCAATTATAAAAACTTTAGAGATGCTGTTTATAATATGTTTGCATTTTATGACGAAATAGAATTGGAAACGTTACTAAAAAAGTATCAAAAAAACACCGCATATCAAACCACAAACGCAATGACAACTAATGATGCGCTTGCTTATAATCTTGAAATTTTTGCTAATGATGTTGTTCGTGGCAAATATATTTCTAAGTAAAGGTTCTGAGGTTCTGAGTTGCTAAGATTCTAAGTTACTAAAGTTCTAAGTATTCAAATCTTTGTCAAAGTTTTAAACTTTGACAAAGATCTCGAGAACCTGAAACTTGAAACTTCAGAAAACCTGAAACTAAAAAAACTATTCCTTCACCGGTTTAAAAACCAATTTCGTTGATGTTTTTATAATCTCCTCTTTATTCAATTTCATTTTTCTGAACTTCCCTGCATTATACATTTCTGCCTGATCATCGTAATGTTTACTAAACGGATTTCCGGATTGTCCGGTTGGTAAAATACTCCAGCTGTTTTCGATATCTGAGAAATCGACAATTCGTCTGGTCGAAGGTCCGCCTTTTGTATGATATTTCCCTTCCATATTAAATCCAAAAAACTGATTGTTTATTACTTCATTTGATCCCGGACCTGCATATGGTCCAACATTAAAAAGTTTGCGCAATGCCGCCACTTTTCCTAACGGATGTTCGTGTTCTACTGTATGCACTTTCCCCCAATTCCAATTGGCAACTTGATTTCCTAATTGTGTCTGAAGTGCCGCAACAGCTTCATGAAATGATTTCGAAACAATTTCGCTTCTGGTTTCTTTTACATTTTTAGTTTTAATATTGTCCCACCAAACAGAGTTTTCATTTTCAATTTGTCTCGCAATAATTTGTTTTCCTAAAGAAGTATCCAGAAATAAAGTAAAATTATCAGCACCCATTTCGTCTTCAAAAGTATTTTTCAGATACAAATAAATCCATTTGTTGTAAATCGTTGGTCCGACATCTTCCAGATTATTGGTTCCTTTCCATGATTTTAAAACATCAATAGCTTCTTTTTCTTTTGACGAAAGTGAATTGTTATTTACATTCGAAATTAAAGTCTTTACCACACCTGGCGCAATTGGTGAAGTATTATCAAAAATCATTTTGCTAATCGCTTCTTTATCCCAATCTGATTTTGCATCCATTAAGCCGGAAATTCTTTTTGCACGATCTTCGGGCAAATAATATCCCGGATACAAAAATCCGTCAATTGCTTCCGGCTGATTATTTGCTGAATACACATAACCCCATTTTGGATTTTCGGATGATGGATTTTTTGAAAAATCCAGATATTCTTTAATATCATCTTTACCGCTTGCGCCGTCCAAAATAAGAAACGTATTCACTCCTTTATCATGTTTATAAAGTGTTCCTGTTGCCCACCACGCTACATTTCCTTTAGCATCACCATACATTACATTCAATCCCGGAGCTGCAACTAATTGAACTGCTTTTCTAAAATCGTCTTTACTTTTAGCGTGCGAAAGTCCGTAAACCGCATCTAAAATCTGGATTGGCTGTTCCGTATAAGTCCAGGACATTGCAATTGGATTTTTCTTGCCTAAACGATCTAATACATCGTTCATAATTGGTCCGTGTCGACTCGATTTAACAGTCAAAACCACGTCCGAAGTATCTTTTACTTTTATCGTCTTTGTTCTGGTCTCATAAGTTGCAAAACCAGTTGGTGTTTGATATTGATTTGGATCTCCCGCTTTATTCTTTTCCTGATAAAAATCAATATCATCATTTTCAAACATGGTCAAGCCATAAGCATAATCACGATTGTGAGCCAATAACGGATATGGAGTTCCCGCCAAATAACAACCGTATAACTCAAAATCCGGCGTAATCAAATGCGCTTCGTACCAAGTTGCCGGTTGCGAAAAACCAATATGAGGATCATTCGCAAAAATCACCTTTCCGCTTTTTGTTTTATGAGGTCCGGCTACCCAACTGTTACTTCCCACAAATGGAGGAATTGGAGAATTATCCAGTAATGCCGCTACAGATTTTGAAATCGTAGTGTATTCGTCCATATTCTCTTTTGAAATCTTAATTCTCGTAGTATTAAATTCTCCTTCAATACCCAAATCTTTCAAATATTCAGCACCATATTTAGTACGAACAAAAGTCAGTAAAGGATCTGTTTTTTGAGCCATTGCAAAACTAAAAGACATGTATCCGAAAATATTATAAACATCTTTTATCGTAAACTTTTGCTTTTTTACTCCAACCAAAGTAAACTCAACCGGCGTAACACCTTCATCCATATATTGATTAATTCCGTCAATATACGCCATTGTCATTTTATAACTCTGACTGTTTTTGTCTAATTTGGCAATAGCTTTCTCCGAAGCCTCTTCGATACCAATTCCGGAGAAAAACTTATCATTTTTAAGCGCAACAGATCCAAAGATTTCAGACAATTTTCCGGGTGCAATTCTGCGAAGTAATTCCATTTGCCATAATCTTTCCTGCGCATGAACATAACCCAAAGCCGTCATCGCATCCTTTTCAGAATCGGCATAAATATGAGGAACTCCAAAATCATCAAAATAAACAGTGGTCTCTTTCTGAAGATTTTTCAATTGAACTTCTCCTTCATATTTAGGCTTCAAATGAAAAATGTAAGCACATAAACCTACTCCAAGAACAACAATCAATACAAATAAAACCAGCAGTATTTTTTTAATTTTTCTCATATTTATAAAAAAGTATAATGGTAAATAATTACGTAATGTGATGCAACTTAAAGTTAAAATCTTCTAAGAAACACCGCTTTAAAAGTCTAAATTTATGTATTTAAAATCAATACTATAAATGTCTATCTATAAAAAACAGCAATTAGTGTAATTTAATTTCTCTTTTTTATGATTTTAGTCAATATTGGTCTTAATTACTGAGAGTAAAGTTCGGGGTAACCTTTTTCCTTCTATAATTTTCAATCCTTTATAAACCTGACAATTATCAGGTTTTTTGCAAATTCTTTTTCTAACATTTGCTTCTATTTTAATTTAAAAACAAATGACAAAAAAGCCTTTGCATACTTTTCATATTCCTGTAATGGGACTCGCATATACAATTGACAGCCCAATTAGAGTGGCACAATACGGTATTTCATCTGTTGTCTCTATCGCTGATGATGATTTAATTGAAAAGATGCGTAATTTTTATAGTACAAAGTTTAATTTTCCGTATGAAGAGATAAGTCAGAAATTTCATGACTATAGAGCGCAAAGAATTACTTCATATCTTAATTTAGTAGATAAAATTGTTAAAGAAAAATTTGATAATTTTAAAACTGAATTAATAGAGAGCAAAACTGCTGTAGAGAACTATATTGCGATGTTACCCAATACTTCAGACATCAAAAAAGGTTTTCAGAATTTGCTCGAAGATGGGATTTCCTTCAAAGAAAATATCCAAAGTTATATCGAATCACATCTTACTCCGGGTTTAATTGATGTAAATATCATGACAAAACTGGATAAAGATAATTTTGACAAAGACGAACAGCTTCCTATTGAATTTAATGATGCTCATGCCGCTTTAAGAGGTTTTGCCAATAGTAATCTGGAATCTTCTGTTGTACTTTCAGCAGGAATGAATCCGAGATTGTATAGCTATTTTGAAAATTTTTCAGATTTCTTTCCGAATTCAAATAATGAACTTAAAAAGAAAATCACATTAAAAGTAAGTGATTTTAGATCTGCCATGATTCAGGGAAACTTTTTGGCTAAAAAAGGACTTTGGGTTTCTGAATATCGAATCGAATCGGGACTAAATTGTGGCGGACACGCTTTTGCTACTGACGGACTTTTATTAGGCCCGATCTTAGAAGAATTTAAACAAAAAAAGGATCAGCTTATTCAATCTGCACATGAGTTGATGACAAAAGTATTACAACAAAAACAAATTTCTGCACCCGAAAATCCTTTGCCACTTAAAATTACTGTTCAAGGCGGTGTGGGAACTGCTGAAGAGCATGATTTTTTGTTAGAAGAATACAAAGTAGATTCTGTAGGTTGGGGATCTCCATTTTTATTAGTTCCTGAAGCAACTTCTGTAGATAAAGCAACACGTGAATTATTAATGAATGCCAAGGAAAAAGATTTATATTTAAGTCACATCTCACCTTTGGGAGTTCCGTTTAATACTTTGAGAGGAACTACGAATGAAATTTTAAAACAAAAAAGAATTGAGCAAAATAAAGCCGGAAGTTCTTGTCCGAAAAAATTCCTCGCTTTAAGTAAAGAATACGATCCTGAAGGAATTTGTACAGCCTCGAAAAAATTTCAAAATCTTAAACTTGAAGAATTGGAAAGTAAAAGAGATACACTTTCTTCTGAATCTTTTCAAAAAGCAAAATTTGCTATTACTGAAAAATCATGTCTATGCGTAGGTTTGGCAAATGCTGCGTATTTAGAAAATGATATTAAAATAAAAGGCCAAGCACAAGGTGTTGTAATCTGTCCTGGGCCAAATATGGCTTATTTTGATCAAGAAGTTTCTTTATCTGATATGTTGGGGCATATTTATGGAAATAAATCAATTCTAAGAACCGATAATCGACCAAATATTTTTGTAAAAGAATTGAAAATGTACATTGATTATTTCAGAAATGAGATCAATTCTATTTCAGGAGAAATCACCAATGCGCAACTCAAAAAATGGAACACATTTAAAACGAATATTCTGGAAGGAATCGAATATTATCAAACTTTACTTTCGCCAACTTCTTATTTTAAAGAAGACTTAAATAAGATTAAAAAAGACTTTGATTTTTATAAATTAGAATTAACTCAAATTAAGATTCCAACTTTAGAATTAGCATAAAACAGAAACCCCGATTCAGAATTCTGAGTCGGGGTCTTATAATTACAGACTTAAATGTCTATTCTTTTTTCTTCTTCTTGCTATCGTCAATAATTGCACCTGTTCCGGCACCAACTCCGGCTCCTGCTAAACCACCAATTATGGCTCCTTCACCTTTTTTCTTGCTTACAACAGCTCCTGTTACAGCTCCAACTCCGGCACCAATTACGGCTCCTTTAGCAGCTGAACTCCAACCTTTCTTTTTGGCTGTTGTTGTTTTAGTAGTTGTTGCAGTTTCATTAGCTGGTTGATGTACTACTACGACTTTTTGAGATTCCATACTTTTCTCCTCTCTTAGCTTTGCCATTTCCGTTCTCATTGAATCAATAACTCTTTGTCTATTAATTTCAACTTTCATCGAATCAATACTAGCTTGTTTCGCTTTATTAATATCTGCTTTTCCTTGATTTTGACAAGAAACAATAAACAACGCGGCAATAAATATATATAAGGCTTTCATGATTTGTAGTTTTAAATAATTATTACACTACAAAGTACGGTCTCTTTATCTCGTTTGAGTTACATGATTTAACCAAATGGTTACAGAATTTAAAGATTATAATGAATTGAACGCGGATAAAACGGATTGCTAAAGCAAAACGCGGATTTAAAACGGATTTTTTTATTGCCTTTAATATTTTTTTACGCAGATTATTTTTAAGCAAGTTCACAAAAAAAATCTCGCAAAGACGCAAAGTTTTTTATTAAAACTTAGAATTAAACATAATATTTATCATTTCGACACAGGAGAAATCTTCACGAGAAGCTCTACAAAGATTGGACTTTCGTTGCGAGTTACTTGTGGAGATTTCTCCTGCGTCAAAATAACATAAAATGAGAAAAAAATCATTCTAATCTTTATAATCTGTGGCTAAATAAAACTTTGTTCCCAATAGCTATCGGGATTGCTAGAATAATTCGCATTTACTTTTACTTACCTAAAATTCCTTTTTTAAGAATTTGTCCAAAATCATACATATCCTCATAAGAACAATATAACGGAACTGGCGCCAAACGAATTACATTAGGTTCACGCCAATCTGTAATTACGCCATTTTTCATTAAATAATCAAATAAACTTCTTCCTTCTCCATGTAAAAACACAGATAATTGAGAAGCTCTTTCGTCAAGGTTTGATGGCGTAATAATTTCGAAATTACCTTTTACTTCTTTATCTATTTCATGTAGAATAAACTCCAGGTATGCAGTAATTTTGTCTCTTTTAGTGATTAAAGCATCCATGCCAACTTCTGCAAACATTTCTACTGAAGCTAAATATGGTGCTAAAGAAAGTACGGGTAAATTACTAATTTGCCAACCATCTGCTCCATGAACCGGATCAAAATTAGGTTCCATTTTAAAACGGCGTTCTTTATTGTGTCCCCACCAACCTGCAAATCTTGGCAAGTCAGGATTATTGTGGTGTTTTTCGTGAACGAAACAACCGGAAGCATTCCCCGGTCCTGAATTCATGTATTTGTAACTGCACCAGGCCGCAAAATCTACATTCCAATCGTGAAGTTGTAGTTTGATATTTCCTGCAGCGTGTGCCAAATCCCAGCCTACTTTTGCACCAGCTTTTTGACCTGCAGCTGTAATAGTTTTGATATCAAAAACTTGTCCTGTATAATAGTTTACACCTCCAATTAGAACTAAAGCCAATTCATCACCAACTTCTTCAATTTTTGCCAAAACATCTTCAAGGCGAATATTATGTTCTCCTTCTCTGCGTTTGATTTCTACAATGGCATCTTCTGTTTTATAACCATGAAAATGAACCTGACTCTGAAACATATATTGATCAGATGGAAATGCTTTTTCTTCGCAGATAATTTTATAACGTTTCCCTTTTGGCTGATAAAAAGAAACCATCAATAAATGAAGATTCACAGTCAAAGTATTCATTACTGTAACTTCTGATGGTAAAGCACCAACTATTTTACTTAATGGCTCAGCAAATCTCTCCTGATAATCCCACCAGGGTTTATTGGCATAAAAATGTCCTTCGACAGCAAGATCTGCCCAATCGTTCATTACTTCATCAATGTAAGCTTTGGTACGTTTTGGCTGTAGTCCTAAAGAATTACCTGTGAAATAAATTACTCGTTTATCATTTACTTTCGGAAAAATAAATTGATCCTGATAGTGATTTAATGTGTCTTGCGAATCAAGCTCTCGTGCGAATTCGCGTGTATTTTGAAAAGTCATCGTTCTTGTTTTGAAGCGTAAAAATAACAAAAAATTCTATTATTGTTTTTTTTTGTTTCAGGTTTCAAGTTTCAGGTTTCCATCGGAACCTCAAACCTGAAACAAACCCAACCATTATAAATAGAAAACCCGACAGATTTTAAAAATCTGTCGGGTTTGTATCTGAATAAATTCAAATTATAGAATTAACATCGCATCTCCGTAAGAATAGAATTTGTATCCTTCTTTGATTGCTTCTTCGTAAGCTCTTTTCATCAAATCATGTCCACAGAAAGCAGAAATCATCATTAATAATGTTGATTTTGGTGTGTGGAAATTTGTAATCATACAGTTTGCAATACTAAAATCGTGAGGAGGAAAAATAAATTTATTTGTCCATCCTTCATAAGGATTTAAAGTATTTTGAGACGAAACTGAACTTTCAATTGCACGCATAGAAGTTGTTCCAACAGCGCAAATACGTTTTCTGTTTGCTTTTGCAGTATTTACAATATCACAAGCTTCCTGATTGATAATCAATTCTTCAGAATCCATTTTGTGTTTTGATAAATCTTCTACCTCAACTGGGTTAAATGTTCCTAAACCAACGTGAAGTGTAACTTCGGCAAAATTAACTCCTTTGATTTCTAATTTTTTCAAAAGATGTTTTGAGAAGTGTAAACCAGCAGTTGGCGCCGCTACAGCTCCTTCTTCTTTTGCATAAATAGTTTGGTATCTTTCAGCATCTTCCGGAGTAACCTCTCTGTTGATGTATTTAGGAATTGGAGTTTCTCCAAGTTCTGTCAATTTGTTTCTGAATTCTTCGTATGAACCGTCATATAAAAAACGTAAAGTTCTACCACGAGAAGTTGTGTTGTCAATTACCTCAGCAACTAATGAATCGTCGTCACCAAAATAAAGTTTATTACCAATTCTGATTTTACGAGCCGGATCAACTAAAACGTCCCAAAGACGTTGCTCTGAATTTAATTCTCTTAATAAGAAAACTTCAATTCTTGCTCCTGTTTTTTCCTTGTTTCCGTACAAACGAGCCGGAAAAACTTTTGTGTTATTAAGAATTAAAACGTCACCGTCATCAAAATAGTTGATAACATCTTTGAACATTTTGTGCTCTATAGTTTGTTTTTGACGATCGATTACCATTAAACGAGATTCGTCTCTGTTCTCTGCTGGAAATTCCGCTAAAAGTTCTTTCGGTAAATTAAATTGAAAATGTGATAATTTCATTTGAGAAAGTTATGAGTTATAGATTTTCAATCAGGATTATTTGAACACCTGATTTTTAATCGTGTGCAAATATACGACTGTGAGATAGGCGTTGTCAAGTGTTTTGATGTTTATTTTCAAAAGTCGTTGATTTAGTGGAGTTTCAAGAACATCAAAAAAAGTTTTTTTACCATATAAGCAATATAAGTTCATTTAATTGGGGTTCTTTAAAAAATTGACAGCGTTTTTTATTTGGCTAAAGCCAAAATCTAAATACAAAAAACCCCTAGTTAAAACTAGGGGCTATCAAATTCTGCTCATTTTATTTAAATGAACTTATATTACTTATATGGTTTAAAACTACAATTCTGAAATCTGGAAATCTAGTGCTTTCAAATCATTCCAAAAATCAGGATATGATTTAGAAACTACCTCAGCATATTCAATAATAATTGGTACTTTTAATGCTAAAGGTGCAAATGCCATTGCCATACGATGATCATTGTATGTGGCAATCTTTACATTATGATTGATATTTTCTGAAGCTGTCAGAGTCAAACTATCATTAGTCACAGAAATATTAGCTCCTAATTTTGTCAATTCAATTCGAAGTGCCTCAAGTCTGTCCGTTTCTTTTATTTTTAAAGTATGAAGTCCTGTTAAATGACAGCCAATTCCTAAACCTAAACATGTTACAACAATCGTTTGGGCAATATCAGGAGTATTGTTTAGTTCAAAATTTACTGTTTCAAATTTAAAATTCTCTTGTTTTACCAAGGTCATTTTATTGTCTTGAAAAGTAGTTTTAACTCCTAATTTCTCGTAAAGTGATACTAATTCAGAATCTCCTTGCAAACTATTTTCTTTGTAACTGCTCAAAGTTATTGAAGCTGTATCTGCCAAAGCTACTAAACTAAAAAAATAAGATGCTGAACTCCAATCAGATTCTACCACCATTTCTTTTGATACTACCTCAGCTTTTGGATATACTTTAATTACATTTCCTTCAAAACTGGTTTGAATGTCTAAATCGTTTAGCAAAGCCAAAGTCATTTTGATATACGGAATCGAAGTAATTTCTCCTTCTAAAGTCAACTCTAAACCGTTTTCTAATTTTGAAGCTACTAATAAAAGTGCCGAAATATATTGACTGCTTACATTCGCCGCCAAAGTTACTTTTGAAGCCGTAACTTTTTTCCCTTTGATTCTGATTGGCGGATAACCTTCTTCTTTTTCATAAGAGATCTCAACTCCCAATTGTCCTAGGGCTTCTACCAAAATCTTTATCGGACGCTCCTGCATTCTGCCAGAACCTGTCATCACTACTTCGCGACCTTCATTTACTGCAAAATAGGCAGTTAAAAAACGCATTGCTGTTCCTGCATGATGAATGTCTACGATTTCATCATTTCCTATTAAGGCTTTTTGCATTACTTCGCTATCATCAGAATTTGATGTGTTTGCTAATGTAATATTCGGAAATAAAGCTTTTAACAACAATAAACGATTTGTTTCGCTTTTTGATCCTGTTACTGCAATTTGTCCTTTTAAGTTATGTTGAGTTGTTTGAAGTAGTAAATTCATTTTTTTAATTGTAAATTGTAGATTATGAATTATGAATGATTAGAAACGTAATTCGCCACGCAATTTACCACTCCCCATTCATAATTCAAAATTCAAAACTCATAATTCAAAACTTATGAGTGATATTTCACAATTATTTTAATTTATCGTTGTTTTTATGACGATCTTTATCTCTAACTGATTTTAAATCCATTTTTTTATCAAAAGCAGCTTGTAAATCAATTCCGGTTTGATTGGCCAGACATAAAACCACGAAAACAACATCGGCTAATTCTTCTCCTAAATCTTTGTTTTTATCACTTTCTTTTTCAGATTGCTCTCCGTATCTGCGAGCAATAATTCTGGCTACTTCTCCAACCTCTTCAGTAAGCTGTGCCATATTGGTTAACTCATTAAAGTAACGAACTCCGTGCTCTTTTATCCAAGTATCTACATCAAGTTGTGCATTTTTCAAATCCATAGTTATATTTTTTTAAGAACAATTTTTTCATTTTGACTAACAATCACTTTTTGGAAAAGATCTTTTAATCCATTGTACTGATCTGCTGCAAAAATACTATTGTTAATTTCTTTTGAACAAATAATTTGAATTTTGTTTCCTTCGTTGAAAATATTTAAAAAATAAACAATCTCTTTATTCTCAGATGAAATCCTAACCGGCGTAGGCAATGATTCTACAATATATCCTTCGGGAATTTCTAAACTTAAACTAAATTTTTCCTCAGTTGGGAATCCAAAACAAACTGGCATTTGCCTAACTTCCTGATTAAAGGGATTTTTACTTCTTGTAAAAAACAACAACGGATTTATATAAATCTTACCACCTATAATTTCTACTCTATTATCTGAAACTAAAGAGAATTTTTCTATAACAGGATCTGAAAAGTTCGTTTTCTTGTTCTCAATTATGTAATCTGAAATTTTCAGATCTCCCAATTGTTCTTCTAATTTTTCCAGATAATTCTCCTCGTTTTTACTGGCATTTTCAATTCTAAAACGATATGCTTCATAATCTGTTCTTTGTATTCTAATTCTACCTACTATTTTACCAAGATTATCAATTTTAACGATCAAGTTTGAATATTCTTTTGATGTCGTGGTAGGAACTAAATTAATTTCTTGCGAATTTCCGTCTTTCTTAATCAATCTTCCTTTCCAATTCAAAACATTCAAAGGTAAAATTCCTGGATATGTAAATTTATGAGTTGCATCTAATAAAATTTGCTTTCCCTCGACTTCTGCCGCAGCTATTACATAATTAAAACCAGTTCTGGTTGGGTAAATCGGAATTCCATTTTCTATTGTACTCACTAAAACCGGATTTGCATCTATTCCTGCCAACTTCAACATATTTATCAAAATAAAATTGATTTCAGCCACATTTCCAGTCTGTTCAGCATAAGCTTTTGCAACTCCTTTATCGGTAAAACAAGAATTAACTTCATTCCAGTTCATTTTATTTTGAACGAACTTAAAAATCACATCTAATCTTTCATTAGGCGATTCAACATTAACTAATAATCGTTTTACATCTTCCAGTAAAAAGTTCTTTTCATTAAGTTCTTTCCCAAAGCTTTCTTCCTTAAAAATATTTGTCGCAACACCTTCCCAGGTAACACTATAATCTTTATCTGGTTTGTCTGTATAACGAACTCTTTCAAGCTCGTGTTGAATTGTCCCTCTATAATTATCAGGATTATTCACGTAAGGCTCATCTCTCAATGCAGGAATATCTTTTCCAGAATAATGTGTGTTAATTTGCCTGTAAGAAAGTGACATTGTTCGATTGTATTCATCGTCATAACTACTACCGCCATAGACTAATTTAGAATCTGTTGTTATGGATAGATTTCCTATCAAAATTGGTTTATAAATATAAATCTCCGGAATCTCTGTTTTATACTCAAAATAATTCACAGGAATATCATATTGAAATTCAAAATCAGGAAGCCTCAGAATATTATCTGATTTTAGAATGTATTTGTATTCGATAATCGAACCTACTTTTACATTAGGCAACGTTATTGTTTTTTCTTTCCAATATTTATTTACTTTTCTCTTAAAAGTTCCTTGATCATCAAGTTTCGTTTTTACAATTGATCCGTTTTCAAGATTATAAGTTACTGCATCTGAAAATTCCAAACGATCTTCATTCAGGCTCTCATAACCAATATAAAAACGTACTTTTTGGTCAGCCCATTTGAGTCCTTCTTTTTTGTAAATTTTGATTTTAAACTCATAAACATGACTTGCCGAGAAACCAACATCTTTACTATATTTATAAAAAGTTTTCCCTTTTTTAAATAAGATTGCGGCCGGAGCCGCAGTATCTTTTGGATTTGATTTTTCTTGTAATTCAGCAATTGTTACCTTTCCCAGCTCATAATTTTGAGCAGTCATTTTCAACCCTGTAATAAATAAAAAAACAACAATTGCTATTCTTTGAAACTTCATTTTTATATTCTTTTTAAAACTATTTTCTCTGTTTCTTTTGCAATCATTCCTTTGTAGTAATCTTTTAACATTTCGTATTTCTCTGATGAAACAATAGCTTCATTTATTTCATGTGAAACAACCAATTGCAGAAAATTTCCATTTGCAACAATATTAAATTTAAATGCACCTAAATTATCCTCCATTGTTATTGCTGCCGGAGCTGGCAAAGTTTCAACAGAATATCCTTCAGGAATTTGAATAGTAATATTGTATTTATCTGTAAATGGAAAACCAAAATCTACTGGATATTCGCGAGCTTCTTGTTTAAATGGATTTTCTTCGTTTGTAAAAAACAGCATTGGATTAATATATAATTTATCTCCTATTACTTCGCATAAATTATTTCCGGCAAATGAATATGTTTCTGTAATTGGCAATAAAATATCCTTTTCGTTTGTTCTTGAATATTCACTTATTTGTATTTTGTTATTTTCATTCTCTAATTTCTCCAGATACTCTTCTTCTTTTACTCCATCAATATTACCTCTGGTTAACATAGCATTATAATCCGTCCATTGCCTTCTTGTTTTTCCCGCGACCTTACCTTCTGCGTCAATACTATACGTAATAAAAACAGTATCGTTTGAAGGTTTTTTGGGCATTAAATCAATTTCTTCTGAGCTTCCATCTTTTCTAATTAATCTTCCTCGCCAGTTTAACGCTCTTAATGGTAAAATATTAGGTATTGAAAATTTATCTGTAGCGTCAAGCAAAACACTTCCATTTTCAGTTTCAACTGCTGCAATCACATAATTAAAAGCAGTTCTATTAGGAAAAAAAGATATTCCATTCGATCTTGTACTTACTAGTACAGGATTAGCTACTAGTCCCGCATAACGCAACATGGCAGTAAGCATTAAATTAATTTCAGCGACATTTCCAGTTTTTTCCTGATATGCTTTTCGCACTCCCTTATCACAACTGTAGCCATAATATTCATCCCACTTTACTCTTGTTTTTACGTAATTCAGTATCACCAATATTTTCTCATTATTAGTATTTGCACCCGACAAGACCACTTTTAAATCATCTTCAAAGTAACCCGTTTTGTTAAGTTCAGGACCAAAATCATCATAGTCATATATTGTTTTGGCAACTGAATTCCAATCTGTCGAATATAGTTTTGAGGTTGCATTGGGATATTTTGTCATCGATAACTCTTGAGCTAAAGTGGCTTTATAATTATCAATGTTATTAACGAAGTGTTCATCTTTTATAGCTGGCAAGTTTTCTGCCAAAAATGTGGTTCTTGTTTCTAAAAACTCTAATTTTTTATGCGAAGTAGCTGAACTTACAACTCCTCCCGTTCCTTCTCTATAAGTATACGGTATTTCTCTTGTCATTTTTTCTTCACTTACTTTCGGAGTGATATATCCCTTTAAATTTGTACTATAAATAAAGTATTCAGGAACATTCATTTTATACTCTGAATAATTTACAGGAATTTTATTCTGAAAGCTCCAATCTCTCGGGTTTCCTATACGATCAGTCTTTAAAATATATCGAAATTCAATAATAGAACCTTCTTTAACATTTGGCATTGTAAACAGTTTTTGTGACCAATATTTATTGATTACTTTATCAAATTCTCCATCACTTTTTAGCTTGGTTTTCTCAATTTTTCCATTTACTAAATTATATGTGATCGCATCTGTTAAATAAACTTTTTCCTTTGAACTACCATTTGTATAATATTTAATTTTTTTTGTAGCCCAATCATAGCCTTCTTTTTTATATATTTTAATTCTCGTGATTATTTCCAGATCCATTGTAAAACCATGATCCTGATCATATTCAAAAGTGTTTTGTCCCTTTTCAAAAATTATCGCAGCAACTGCAGATGTATCCTTTGGATGACTTTTTTCTTTTAATTCTTCAATAGATACCTTTCCCAGCTCATAATTTTGAGCAGTCATTTTCAACCCTGTAATAAATAAAAAAAGGACAATTGCTATTCTTTGAAACTTCATTTTTATATTCTTTTTAAAACTATTTTCTCTGTTTCTTTTGCAACCATTGCTTTGTAATAGTCTTTTAGCATTTCATATTTTTCAGCCGAAACAATTGCTTCATTTATTTGATGTGAAACAGCCAATTGAAGAAAATTTCCATTTGCAACAATATTAAATTTAAATTCCCCTAAATTATCTTCCATTGTAACAAATGTAGGAGCTGGTAATGTTTCAACAGCAAAACCTTCCGGAATTTTAATTGTGATTTTATACTTATCAGAAAATGGGTAACTAAAATCTATAGGATATTCTCTGGTTTCCTGTTTAAACAGGTTTTTATCTTCAGTAAAAAACAACATTGGACTTACATAAATTTTACCCCCAATTATTTCACATAAATTATTTCCTGTAAACGAATATGTCTCGATAGTTGGCAACAAAACATCTTTTTCATTTGTTCTCGTATATTCTTTAATCTCAATTTTATTATTTAGATTCTCAAGCTTCTCAAGATATTCCTCTTCTTTTACTCCATCAATATTACCTCTGGTAACCATTGCATTATAATCTGTACATTGTCTTCTGACTTTACCATCTATTTTACCTTCAGGATCAATCGTATAATTTATAGAAACATTATCAACTGATAGATTACTTGGCATTAAATCAATTTCCTCAGATGTACCATCTTTTCTAATCAATCTTCCAGACCAGTTTAAAGCTCTTAAAGGCAAAATGTTTGGAGTTGAAAATTTCCCACTGGCATCAATCAAAATATTTCCTTGCGGAGTTTCAACTGCAGCAATTACATAATTAAAAGCATTTCTGTTCGGGAATAAAGCGATCCCGTTAGAACGTGTACTTACTAGAACCGGATTTGCTGTTAAACCAGAGTAGCGTAACATAGCAGTAAGCATCAAATTGATATCGGCTATATTTCCCGTTTTTTCCTTGTATGCTTTTTTAACTCCGCTATCACAACTATAATCCATATAACCATTCCATTTTACATTAGCTTTTACATGGTTCAAAATAGCCCATATTTTTTCTTCGGGAGTGTTTTTACCAGCAAGCAATACCTTTAAGTCATCTTCAAAATATCCTGTTTTATTTAATTCAGGTCCAAAATCATCATATTCATAGATCGTTTTTACTACTGAATTCCAATCTGTGGAGTATTCTTTCATTGGTGAATTCGGAAATTTCACTAAAGACAATTCATGCTCAACACTTGAACGATAATTGTCGATATTATTTACAAAAGCCTCCTCTTTCATTGCCGGAAAATCTACTGCTTTATAGGTCGTTTGATTCTCTATATACTCAACTTTATCTGTTGAAAAATTAGTTTGAGTAACACTCCTATGTTCAGTCCTTTCCTTACTTGTCAACACTACTGATTTAGGATTTTTCAGTGTCGTGGTTTTAGGAAAAATATATCCTTTTTGTCTTGAATTAAAAACATAATATTCAGGAATAAAAGTTGAAAATTCAGAGTAATTTACCGGAATAGACTTTTGAAAATCCCATTCTCGAATCATCTTACTAGGAGATTTAATTGTATATCTAAACTCAATTACAGATCCTTCTTTAACATTAGGCATTGTTATCTTTTTTTGCCCTCTGTATTTATTCAGCACTTCATCAAAAATACCATCACTTTTAAGCTTTGTTTTTTCAATTTTACCATTTACTAAATTGTAAGTAACCGCATCTGTAAAAAACACTCGTTCCTTAAAACTGCTTTGGTTATAATACCAAACTTTTTGATTGGCCCAATCGTACCCTTCTTTTTTATAAATTTTGATTCTGGTTTCAACATCGGTTAAGGTAATAAATCCATCGTTCTGATCGTATTCAATTCTGGCCTCCCCTTTTGTATACAATATTGCAGCAACTGCAGAAGAATCTTTTGGATGCACTTTTTGCTCCAGTTCTGCAACGGATACCTTCCCTAATTTAAATTCCTGCGCTGTTGCATTTGTAATAAATGACAATAGAATTAAAAGACTAAAAAGTTTAATAAATTTCATTTGATATTAGTTCTTGGTTAATATAATTTTGGCGTTATCATTTCTTGACACTTGCTCCATAAAAAGGCGATATTCATCATATTCTTTATTCGAATACTTTCCTTTATTTAAAAACATCGAGCGTTTGTAAGTCAGTTTATTGTTTTCTTTTTTGATTATTTCGGTTTTGTATTCTCCAAATTTTCCTTTTAACTCAAAATTTGAAGGCAAAAATTCAATCGTAAAACCTGTTGGCAGATTAATTTCGATTTCATCAGTATCTACATAACCACGCTGAACCTGAAATGGATTTTTCCTGTTTCTCATTCGTTTGACATTTCCTTTATTCTGATTGAATGCATCAATTGGAAAAATCATTTTATTGGCAGAAATTACTCCGTAATTTATAGCACTCAATTGAACATCTTCAGTAAAACGAATATTCTCTTTATCGTTTGTGAAAATTATTTTCCCGAGCTTCAAATTATTGATATTATCCCAGTATTCTTTATAATGAGCTTCTTTTTCTGTTGGTTGTAATGTTTCTATTCTGGCTTTTGAACTATACTGAGAACCTTCTGAAACAATTGATAATGAACCAGAAAAGTTACCATTTTCATCTACGGTATAAGCTCCTTTGTCTTTTTGTGTATTACCAACATCTTCGTACACTTTTGTTCTAACGATTTCTCCTCCTTCCGGCTTAATTACCAGAACATCTCTGTCATCTGTAAAAATACCCTGATATCCAAAAGGATCATCCTGACTTGTACATTCTAACCATGTATAATGATTCCCGTTTGGAATAGACAAAATCATGTGATTTCCCTGCATCGAAACAAAATCTGATTCGATGTTTGTTTTATAAGTGTCTCCATATAAAACAGTATTGTAAGACGGAACATCAACAGCTTGCAAAAGAGCTTTGGTATAATTGGTTAATGCTTTACAATCTCCGTAACCCAATCGATCAACATCTGTTGCGAGCATAGGTCTCCAACCTCCAATACCAACCTGAATACTTACGTAACGAGATTTTTTTTGTACAAAATCATAAACCAATTTTGCCTTCTTTATTGGATCTTTTTCATTTCCAACAATAGCCTTAATTTTCGATTTTGTTTCTTCCGGTAAATCAGTTGTGCCTGAAAGTATTTTTTCAGAATACCATTTACCAAAATCAATCCAATTTGTTGCAGTTCCGTCAACACCTTCAAGATGAAAACGTTCTAAAGCCATCATAACCTTAGGAAAAAGCTCTTTATAAGACGGACTATAGTCTTCTTTTTTCTGAGCTAAAACATTTGTTAATGTATAAGAAAGTTGTGTGTTTGTATCTGTTATTTTTTTTACATTGAAATTTGAGAATTGAAATTCTTTCTTTTTAAATCCCAAATCTGCAGGATAAGTAACATTTAAAGAAGCCTTTTCAATACTGAAATTATATCCACGTAAAGGCATCCATCTTGGAATAAAAGCTGTTGATGAAGTTTGTAATTCACTATTAAATTCTATTGTAAAAGGATACGAAATTGGTGTATAATCCAGAAAAACATACCGGTTATCAGAAAAAAGAGTTGCACCATCAGCGACACTCTGATCTCTAAAATCTTTTCTTTTAACTCTTTTGATTTCTTTACCGAAAGCATCATAGACGATTGCTTCAATATTTTTGACAGCTGTTGATTTATCATAAAACTCATAAGCATCTGTAGCGTCAAAACCTTTTTCATTAAAAACCGTTACAACACGTTGCGTTTTAATAATCATACTCCTTTGCGAAGCAATAGTAATATCAACTTGATTTAAACGTACAACAGCATTAGCGTTTTCTTTAAGACTATCGGCAATTGTAGTTATTGCATATTCACTTTTTTGAGCTGAAGAAAGAAAGGTAATAAAGAAAAAAAGTAACGCAAAAAAGGAGTTTCTCATTAGTAAGTAATTTCGCCAAATATATATTATTTTTAGAAATTCTTAACATTTCTTTGTGCTTTTTTACTCTTTATTCTTACTATCTATTAAGATCGTTACAGGTCCGTCATTTAAGAGACTGACTTTCATATCAGCACCAAAAATTCCGGTTTGTACTTTTTTATTGAAGTCTTTTTCTAAAGCTTTTACAAAATTCTCATACATAGGAATTGCAAACTCAGGTTTGGCCGCTTTTATATACGAAGGACGATTGCCTTTTTTGGTAGAAGCATGAAGTGTAAATTGACTTACTACTATAATATCACCATCGATATCCTGAACCGAGCAGTTCATCACATCGTTTTCATCACCAAAAATTCTCATTTTAATGATTTTCCCAACAAGCCAATCAATATCTTCCTGAGTATCGGCCTCTTCAATTCCAACTAAAACTAACAATCCTTTTTGAATATCTGCTGTTTTATTATTTTCAACTGTTACTGATGCCGAAGAAACTCTTTGAAGAACTATTCTCATAAAATTGTGAATGGTTAATGGTTAATTGTGAATTCATGTAGTACCTAGCTTTTGTTTAGAGGTTATAATAATTGAAGCTAAGATTTTATTTATTTCTACAATATCACACTTTATAGATTGAAATTGAATTTCATTTAAATAATCCGATTGGAAAAGCAATTCCAACCAATAATCTGTTTCATTTGCCTCCTTTTGTGCTATTGCAAGTTTATGGATAAAATCTTTTTTACTTTCCGCTTATTCCGATTCTCTCACTAATGCTCCAATAGATGTGCCACTTCGAAGCAATTGTTTACTTAAAACAAACTCTTTTTTATCATCTTTTAAGAATTGAAAAAGTTTAATAATTCTAAGAGCAAAATTAAACGACTTTCTTTTTATTATATTATCGCCCATAATTTACAATTCACAATTATTTACGAGTTTCATCACTTGCAGCTCTATCCTCTCCATAAGTATCGGTACGATAATGTTCTTCATCGCCTTCAAGGATTTTAAGATAACTGTTGTAACGTGACCAGGCGATTTCGTCTCTTTCTAAAGCTGCTTTTATAGCACAATGCGGTTCTTCTTTGTGCAGACAATTATTAAACTTACATTGATCTTTCAGTTTGAAAAATTCCGGAAAATAACCACTAATTTCTGATGGCTCCATATCAACAATTCCGAAACCTTTAATTCCGGGAGTATCGATAATTCTCGCATCAAATGATAAATCATACATTTCTGCAAAAGTTGTTGTATGCTGTCCCTGTTTACTTTGTTCTGAAATAACCGTAGTTTTAAGATGTAAACTTGGTTCCATCGCATTTACCAAAGTTGATTTTCCAACTCCAGAATGTCCAGAAAACATACTTACTTTACCAATCATCATTTCTTTCAGTTTATCAACTCCCTTATTTTCTGTAGATGAAATTCGGAGACATTTATAACCAATTTCCTGATAGATATGCTGTAAATACAATTGTTCGTCGAGAGTATTATCATCAAGAGTATCAATTTTATTAAAAATCAGAACAGCTTCAATTCCATATGCCTCGGCAGTAACCAAAAAACGATCGATAAAACTTGTCGTTGTTGGCGGATTATTAATGGTAATCAATAAAAAAACCTGATCGATATTCGATGCAATAATGTGAATCTGTTTTGATAAATTGACTGATTTTCGAACAATATAATTCTTTCTTTCGTGAATATTAAAAATTGTTCCTGTTACAGCATCCGAAGTTTCTTCGAGTTCATAATCAACAATATCACCTACAGCAATAGGATTCGTACTTTTTATACCTTTCATCCTAAACTTCCCTTTCATACGGCATTCTATAAAATCCCCTTTTTCAGATTTTACCGTGTACCAACTTCCTGTAGATTTATATACGATTCCTGTCATTCTTTAATTTTAGATTTCTGATTATAAAGTTTAGATTCAAACCTTAAAATCTTTGCAAAGATAAATGAATAATTTTAACTACAGCCCAAGGTTTCAACCTTGAGAAATATATCGGGATAAACATTACGCTACCTAAGGTCGAAACCTTGGACTATGTAATATAAAACAAAAATCCCCAAATCTTCTTTCGAAGAAATGGGGATTTTAAAAAACAATCTAAGTTTAAAATCGTGATATAATAAAACCAAGCAACAAAGTTTAGAAAAAACTTAAATTATCTTATATCACTTATATGGTTTAGAAAAAATTATGCGTTGAAAACTTTCTCTTGGTGACCAATACTTTCCTGGTGGATTGCTTTGAACATTCTCAAAACAAACTCTTCAGTAAGACCTTTTTTCTCCCCTTCAAGGATCATTTTTCCTAAGATTTCGTTCCAACGGTTGTTTTGAAGAATCGCTACGTTTGCATCTTTTTTCACTTGTCCAATTTCGTCAGCAACTTTCATACGTTTTCCCAACAACTCTAATAAGTTAGCATCAAGAACGTCAATGTTAGCTCTTAGTTTTTTCATTTTTTGGCTGTACTCATCTGTAGTATCATCCGTTTTTCTAATCGTCAAATCTTTAATGATTTGTTTCAAAGCGTCTGGAGTAACTTGCTGCGCAGCATCAGACCAAGCGTTGTCCGGATCGTAGTGCGTTTCGATAATCATACCATCGTAGTTCAAATCTAAAGCCTCTTGTGTCACTTCAAAAATCATTTTACGATCTCCTGTAATATGAGACGGGTCAATTATTAATGGTAAATCAGGGAATTTATTTTGCAATTCGATAGCAATCTGCCATTCTGGAATGTTTCTGTATTTTGTTTTTTCGTAAGTAGAGAAACCTCTGTGAATAACTCCTAATTTCTCGATTCCAGCCATGTGTAAACGCTCAACACCACCTAACCATAAAGCTAAATCAGGATTTACTGGGTTTTTAACCAAAACGATTTTATCAGTTCCTTTTAATGTATCAGCAATTTCCTGAACCGCAAAAGGATTTGCAGTTGTACGGGCACCAACCCATAAAACATCTATATCATGTTCTAAAGCTAGTTTACAGTGTGCTGCAGTCGCAACCTCAGTACCCATTAATAAACCAGTTTCAGCTTTAGCTTTTTGCAACCATTTTAAACCAATTTCTCCAACACCTTCAAATCCTCCCGGACGCGTTCTTGGTTTCCAGATTCCAGCTCTGAATACACTAACTTTTGAATCTTTCAATTCGTGAGCAATTTTCAATACTTGATCTTCTGTTTCTGCACTACATGGTCCAGCTATCACAAGTGGATGATTCAAATTCATATCATCTAACCACTTTCTCATTTCTTTCTTATTTTCCATCTTAATTTTTAGTTTTTAGTTTTATTTTTTAATTGTTAATCCGTTTAATATCTCTTTAATTTTATTTGTGCTCTCCATTTCTTCAAAAATGGCATTATAATTTTCATCTTTCAACAAATCCCTAAACCGACTAAGGTTTGAAATATATTCTTCTAATGTTTCCAAAACATGCTCTTTGTTTTGCTTAAAAATTGGCGTCCACATTGCCGGCGAACTTTTTGCTAAACGAACGGTGCTTTCAAATCCACTTCCCGCCATATCAAAAATATCCTGTTCGTCTTTTTCTTTATTCATTACCGTTTTACCCAGCATAAACGAACTAATGTGCGACAAATGTGAAACGTAAGCGATGTGTTTGTCGTGTGAAATTGGATCCATATATCGAATCCTCATTCCTATTTCTGCGAAAAGCTTTAATGCCTTTTCCTGCAATTTAAAAGTGGTTTTCTCCACCTCGCAAATAATGTTTGTTTTCCCTTTAAACAAACCTTTTATCGCCGCCGAAGGTCCTGAGAACTCTGTTCCTGCTATCGGATGCGTTGCAATAAAATTTCTTCTTTTTGGGTGACTTGCCACTGCTTCGCAAATTGGTTTTTTAGTCGATCCAACTTCAAAAACAATTGTTTTATCTCCAACCGAATCCAGAACTTTAGGCAAAACTGTCAGCGCCACATCAACCGGAACCGAAACTATTACAAAATCAGCCTCAGCCAAATCTTCAAAACTTCCTGCTTTGTCAATAACACCTAAATCAATTGCTTCTTGTAAGTGTTTTTCGTTGTTATCAATTCCAAAAATAGTTGCACTCGGATGTTGGTCTTTGATGTCCAGCACCATCGAACCGCCTATTAATCCTATTCCTATTACGTATACTTTCATATTTATTTTTATTTTTTGTCATTGCGAGGAACGAAGCAACCACACTAACAATTGATTCAGCAACTGAGATTGCTTCGTCCCTCGCAATGACTTCTAAAATCGGTCAATCGCTTCTTGTACTTTTTCTTCTTTTACACACAATGAGAATCTAATATAACCTTCACCGTTACTTCCGAAGATCGTTCCCGGTGTGATGAAAATATGTTTCTCATACAATATTTCATCAATGAACTTCTCTGCTGATGCTATTCCTTCCGGAAGTTTTGCCCAAACAAAAAGCCCAACTCCTTCTTTATAAACTTCACAGCCTAATTTTTCTGCTAATTTTTCTGTTAATTCTCGACGGCGTCTGTAAATTTTGTTTTGATCTTCAAACCATGATTTATCACAATTCAACGCTGCAACTGCACCTTTTTGGATTCCATAGAACATTCCGCTGTCCATGTTGCTTTTTACTTTTAGAACTGCATCGATAATTTCAGGATTTCCTAAAACCATTCCAACTCTCCAGCCCGCCATATTGAAAGTTTTGCTTAAAGAATTTAATTCTAAAGCCACTTCTTTTGCACCTTCAACCTGCAATAAACTCATTGGATTATCATTCAAAACAAAACTATATGGATTGTCGTTGATCAATAATATGTTGTGTTTTTTAGCAAAAGCAACCAATTTTTCAAATAACGCTAAACTTCCTCTTGCTCCTGTTGGCATGTGAGGATATCCAAGCCACATGATTTTTACTTTCGAAAGATCTAATTTTTCTAAAGCTTCAAAATCCGGTTCCCAGGCATTTTCTTCTTTCAGATCATAATAAACCGGAACTGCTCCAACCAAATTAGTTACCGAAGTATACGTTGGATAACCCGGATTCGGAATCAAAACGTGATCGCCTTCATTTAAAAAAGCTAACGAAATGTGCATAATTCCTTCTTTTGAACCCATCAAAGGCAAAATCTCGTTATTTGGATTCAACTCAACACCAAATTGATTCTGATAAAAATCTGCCATCCCTTTTCTCAATTCCGGTAATCCCTGATAGCTTTGATAACCATGCCCGTTTTCATCTTGAATTGCTGCAGCGACTGCTTCAATTACTGCTTTCGACGGACTCAAATCAGGGCTTCCAATTCCCATATTGATGATAGATTTTCCTTCAGACTGTAGCTGACGAACTTCTCTCAATTTTGATGAGAAGTAGTATTCTTCAACTGTATCTAATCTTTTTGCTGTTGTAATCATGTTTTTAATTTTTGCTTTAGGCTTTAAGCTTTTTCTTTTTTTTAACTTTAAGACTCACTTAAAGGTTTCGTATTTTTATATTCTCCTAACACTTTAAAATATTCTGCCATTATATTCAATAACGTTTTGGCTTTTGCAAAATCTTCGTACTTCTCAAATGTTACGTCTACGAAAAATGAATATTTCCAAGGTGTTTCAATTTTTGGTAGCGACTGAATTTTTGTCAAATTCAGTTTGCAATCGCTCATTACATTCAAAACTGCTGCCAAACTTCCTCTTTTGTGATCTAACTCAAATTTGATTGACGCTCTGTTGATTTCGTTTTCCGGCAAAAATGAATTCTGCTTTTTGATAATCACAAAACGAGTCATATTGTTTTTGATCGTTTGAATTTCTGGTGCAATAATATCCAGATCATACATTTCCGAAGCTGTTTTACTTGCAATTGCTGCGATTCCGGTTAATTGTTTTTCCTGAATTCTTCTGGCAGTTTCGGCTGTATCTTTATCTTCAACCAACTTAATATTCGGAAATTGTTTTAAGAAATCCATACATTGCAAAATTGCCATTGGATGTGAATGAACTTCTTTTATGTCCTCAATTTTCTGACCTTTCAAAGCCATTAAATTTTGGTGAATACTCAAATAATGCTCTCCAATTATGTGTAAATTATTCTTATCAATCAAAGCATAATTTGGAATAATTGGTCCTGCAATCGAATTTTCAATCGCCATAACCGCCTGATCTGATTTTCCGGAAAGCAAGCTATCAATTAATTCCTCAAAAGATAAGCACTCATCAATTTCCACATTTTCAGAGAAATACTCCTTCACTACCTGATGATGAAAAGAACCTTTTATACCTTGTATTGCAATTTTAGTTGTCATATATTCAAAAAAAAATCCTGATTTGCATCAGGATTGTATATTAGTTTTATTTGTCGTTTTAATTTTCTCAAATAACCATAGCACAATCCTCACTTCTACTAAAGAAGAAATAAAAAGAGTTGCTAAAATAAAAACGGTTATTAGACATTTTGTTTGTGTTTTTCAATAAATTCTCTGCGAATGTATAAATTATTTTTACTGCACCAAAAAAAAGAATGCATTTTATGAAACAAAAAAGGATTTCTTAACAAATTTATGATGTTTTGTATGATAATATAAAAATATCGACTTAAAATGAGATATTTACAATTGGTTTTTTGAAGGTTCTGAGGTTCTGAGTGGCTAAGGTTCTAAGATTTTCTGCCACGAATTTTACAAATTAACACAAATCATTACCTCTAAAAAATTCAACTCCTCTAATTAAGCACAAAAAAAACATTTCTGAAAATTCGTGAATTTGTGGCTATCTATTCTTAAAACAATCCCGAAACCGGTTTATTCAAAATCCCAATTTTAGAATAATCGAAATCCATTTTCTGTTGTAACAAAGAAGCATAAACACTTCTAAAATCAATTTCATATTTTAAATCGCCATTATCCAGATTAGACAAATCAGGATTATTGCCTAAGATAGTTCCTTTATTATTTCCTCCTATTATAAACATTGGCGCGGCAGTTCCGTGATCTGTGCCGTTTCCGTTGTCTTTTACTCTTCTTCCAAATTCAGAGAAAACAACAATTGTAACATTTTGAAGCAATTGAGCCTGTTTTAAATCTTGGTAAAAACTATACAAAGCATCATTTAAATCTGTTAATTTTTTCTCATGAATAGCAAGCTGATTATCGTGTGTATCAAATCCGCCAAGTGACGTATAATACACTTTCGAATTTAGATTGCCTTTTATCAATCTGCCAATCCATTCGAGGTTTTTGGATAAATCTGTTTTAGGATAAGTGATTTCTGATTTGGATTTCGCCAAAGCTTTCTGAATCTCATTTGAACCTTCTGTAACTGAATTGGCAATTTTTCGAACAAAATCTAATTGAGGATTATCACACAATGTTACACTCTCTTCTTTTTCTGATTTTACCTTAAATCTATTTGGGTCTTTTACTGTTATCGAATTAGGCTCCATACCTTTCAATGCCAAATTATCAATAGAATCCAGATTTATTCCGGCAGTTGCCTGATGTCCGTTACATTGCAAATCCAAATATCTTCCTAACCAGCCTTCATTTATATATTTATTAGAATCTGTTGCGGTTTGCCAAATTTCCTGACTGCGAAAATGAGAACGAATTGGCTCGGGATAACCCACATTTTGGATTACGGTTAAATCTCCGTTTTGTTGCATTTGAGCAAAATCTTTTAAAGAAGGATGAAATGCCATTCCTTTATTTTTCCCAATAACAGTATCTCTATTCAAAGCAATTTTCGTTCTATAATCATAATATAATGGATTATCATACGGAATAAAAGTATTCAATCCGTCGTTCCCTCCATTTAACTGTACAAAAACAATACATTGCTCTCCAATTACCAAATTATTCTGTGAACCATAAGCATGTAAAAAATCAGGAAGCACAAGCATTCCACCTGTAAATGTTCCCGTAAGCGTTAGAAAATTTCTTCTGTTCATAGCTGTAGTTTTCTAAATTAATTGATATTCGGGTAGTTTTGTAATGTAGTTAAAGAGCCTTATTACAGCAAAATTGGCGTGCTCCTCTTTCGGGTCAAAATCATATTTAAGTAAATTCTCCATATCTTTTTGCATTGAATCATTTACTTTAAATAATAATCTGCTGGATAATTCGGCAATGATTGTTTTATTATTTCCGTTGGAGTCAAAATCAATTTTTATATCAATTTTCTCGAATTCTGCTTTTGGCTGCTCTCCTTCTCCACTCATTGTATTTAATATTTTCCTCGAAATACTTCTTCCACTGCAAAGCAAATCAGAAGTGTTATTTCGCTGCAAATATATTTGGGAAGTCAGCCATGAATTTCCGCCATCCCAGCCTTTTACATTTACCTGATTATACAAATCCATTCCTTGTTGTCTCAGGAATAACACAATTAAACCATTATCAAAATCCTTGATTTCTAATTCCTCGATTAATTGCAGAATATAAACGAGCGGATCTTTGATTTTTGTCCCCAAATTTTCTTTAGCATATTCTTCTGTGAAAATTTTAGTTAGCAGAGGTTCAATTTCGAAATTCTTCTTTCGAAAATAATCCCCATAATAGGCAACCAAATCTTCTGGTGGATTATCATAAATAAACCATTTTAGAATCTTTCGGGTAATTAAATACGGAATGTTTTTCTGTTCGAAAATTATATCAATTAAATCATCGGCTTTCCAATTTCCGGTTTTCCCAAAATAAGTTTTATCGGTATTGTCTTCTGCAAATGGTCTATAAACTGCACCATCATCTCCGTAATTTAGCCCTGCCAAAGCTCTTGCGCCGTTTTTGATATCGCTTTCAGAATAATTCCCGATTCCGATAGTGAATAATTCAAGTAATTCCCGACTTAGATTTTCGTTGTATTTGCCTTTTTTATTATCGACATTATCTAAATATTTCACCATTGCATTCGATTTCACCATTTGCTTGGTTAATTCCTTGAAATTACCAAAAGCATGTTCGCGCAAAATCATATTATGCTGATAAATCCAGTAATTGACTTTTACTTTTTGGGAAGTTGAAACGAAATGATTGTGCCAGAAACAAACCATATTTTCACGTAGCGGAAATTCGTCGTTCCTCATTTTATCTACCCACCACTTTCTTAAGTCAAGGCCTGAGTAGATTTCCTTTTTCAGAAACTTCTTCTTAGCATCTGAATCAGCATTTTTTATAGATTCGCGAAATTCTTTAAGCTCAGAAAGTGTTTTTGGATCGTCTTCTAAAAAAGCAGGAAGTTGTTTATCAAAAGTGGATTTATAGGAATGCTTTAGAAATTTATCTAATCCTAATTTCTCAATCTTATCGGATTCTTTTCCTGAAAAACCCAATCGTAACGACCAAACATTGCTTTTTTTCATAACGCAGGAATTTGTTTAGAAATAAGACTTTACTTTTTGCAAAAGGTTTAATTGGAGGAAAGGTTCTGAGGTTCTTAGTTGCTAAGGTTCTAAGATTTAAAAGTTTTTGGTAATAATTAGAACGAGGATATTTAGAGATACTATATTGAATTAATATATTTCAAATCAAAAAACATTATTTTTAACCAATGGAAAATTTACGTTTCTTAATAATTTGAACTCTTTGAATAATAAATATTAATTTTGAGCATATGGAAAATGAACACAAACAAATTCTTGACAAAATCAAAGACATTGAAATTTTAAAATTATTAAAATCCGAAGCAGAAATGGCATTAGATGAATCTATAGCGTCACAAACCATAATTACAGATAAAGCAAATACAATTTTTCAAATACTAATAGTAATACTCTTTTCTATTCTAGGCTTTTTAGTTAGTAAATTCCCTGATATAGAAATAAATTCTCCTATAATAAAAATAAGTTTATTTTTGATTATAGTGTGCTCTTGTTCAATTTGGTTTCTTTTAAAGATAATCTACCCAAATCTTACATATTCAAAAGGCACTACGCCTAGTAAGTTACTTCATTCAGATATTTTCATTAAGGATTGGGAAGAGATTTCTATTCTTAAAAATAGAATATACAATTTAGACAAGGCAATTAAAGAAAATAAAATATTCCAATCAAATAGAATTTACCACTTCAAAACAGCAATATATATATTATTGATTGGAATATTATTAACAACATTATACTCACTTTGCATTATTTAGTACTATAAGTACCATTTTCAGTTCTAATTTGAGTATCATTTGTATCTCTTACTGGAGTTGGTGGTGGATCACTGCTAAATGTTCCTGAAGAATTTCCTCCATTTTGATTATCATCTTCTAACATAATAAGAAAAATATAATTTAAAATCATCTTCCTAGCCGACAGGATATCGGTAAATTAAAAAAAGGGAGTTAAATTAATTCAACTCCCTAGATCAAAACTACTTCTTTTTCGAAATACTTACAGTAGTTTTAGGATGCTGTGCTGCATAACTAGAAGTGACATACTTTCCAGTTACAGCGCTTCTGTTTCCCACAACCGTGGTCTTTTTCGCACTCATATCTATAAATTTAGATATTTAACAATAAAGAAGTCCTTTTTTTACCAAAATATTTTATATTTGAAGTCTGAAAAACAAATTAAAATTTGGCTATAGAATAGAACTTCAATTCTATTATCTATATTTCAACTTAGAAAGACTTCAACTGCAATTGAAGTCTTTTTTATTTTAATTAAGAACCGCACATCTCACAATCCTCAGGATCTGCAGCTTGAGCTTTAAGCAACATTGCTTTATAATCCTCAACACTAATAGATTCAGTTTCTGCAACTAAAGTTGGTGCTGTTTCTTCTTTTTTATCGTTATTTAATGTGAATTTAATCGCATCAACTGCTGATTTTGTTCTTAGGTAATACATTCCCGTTTTTAAACCTGATTGCCAAGCGTAGAAGTGCATTGACGTAAGTTTAGAATAGTTTGCGTCCTGCATGAACAAGTTCAACGATTGTGATTGGTCAATGAAATAACCTCTCTGACGTGACATATCGATAATATCTTTCATCGACATTTCCCAAACTGTTTTATACAAGTCTTTTAGGTCTTGCGGGATAATGTCAATATTTTGAACTGATCCGTTATGACGCATGATTTCTTGTTTCAATTCTTCGTTCCATAAACCTAGTTTTACTAAGTCTTCCAGTAAATGTTTGTTTACTACGATAAATTCTCCAGACAATACACGACGTGTGTAAATGTTTGATGTATATGGCTCGAAAGCTTCGTTGTTTCCTAAAATTTGTGAAGTCGAAGCAGTTGGCATTGGCGCAACTAATAATGAGTTACGTACTCCATGTTCCATTACTTCTTTTCTTAATGAAGCCCAGTCCCAACGACCAGATAATTCTTCATCTTTCATTCCCCACATGTTATATTGGAATTCTCCTTGTGACATTGGAGAACCTTGGAAAGTTGAATACGGTCCTTCTTCTTTTGCCATTTCCATAGATGCGGTTACAGCAGCAAAATATAATGTTTCGAAAATCTCTTGGTTTAATGCTTTTGCTTCATCACTAGTAAACGGCATACGTAACATAATAAAAGCATCTGCTAAACCTTGCACTCCTAATCCTACCGGACGGTGACGCATGTTTGAATTTTCAGCTTCTTTTACTGGATAGTAGTTTCTGTCGATTACTTTGTTCAGGTTACGAGTTACGCGTTTTGTAACATTGTAAAGCGCCTGATGATCAAATTTTCCGTTTTCAATAAACATTGGCAACGAAATTGAAGCTAAATTACAAACCGCGATTTCATCTTTAGAAGTATACTCCATAATCTCTGTACACAAGTTTGATGAACGAATTGTTCCTAAATTCTTGTGGTTTGATTTACGGTTTGCTGCATCTTTGTACAACATATAAGGCGTTCCTGTTTCGATTTGCGATTCAAGGATTTTCTCCCATAATTCACGTGCACGAATGGTTTTTCTACCTTTTCCTCTAAATTCGTAATCAGTATATAATGCTTCGAATTCTTCTCCATAAACATCATATAATCCAGGACATTCGTTTGGACACATTAAAGTCCAAGTTGTATCTTCCTGAACACGTTTCATGAATAAATCTGAAGTCCACATAGCGAAGAACAAATCTCTTGCACGCATTTCCTCTTTTCCTGTATTTTTCTTTAAATCCAAGAATTCGAAGATATCAGCATGCCAAGTTTCGATGTAAATCGCAAAACTTCCTTTACGCTTTCCACCACCTTGATCTACATAACGAGCTGTATCGTTAAATACTCTCAACATTGGAACAATTCCGTTTGAAGTTCCGTTTGTACCACGAATGTAAGATCCTGTCGCACGAACGTTATGGATAGAAAGTCCAATTCCTCCCGCTGATTGCGAGATTTTTGCTGTTTGTTTTAATGTATCATAAATACCATCAATACTATCGTCCTGCATTGCCAAAAGGAAACAAGAAGACATTTGAGGTTTTGGAGTTCCTGCATTAAACAACGTTGGCGTTGCATGCGTAAAGAACTTTTTAGACATTAAATCGTACGTTTCGATTACTGATTTTAAATCATCTAAGTGAATACCAACCGAAACACGCATCAACATATGTTGTGGCCTTTCGACGATTTTTCCGTTTATTTTCAACAAATACGAACGCTCTAAAGTTTTGAAACCAAAGTAATCGTAATTAAAATCTCTTGTATATATAATATGAGAATCCAGGAATGCAGAGTTTTCCTGAATTACTTTAAATACTTCATCCGAAAGTAATGGTGCTTCCTGACCATTTCTTGGATTTACGTAATGATACATATCTTTCATCGTCTCTGAGAACGATTTTTTTGTATTTGAATGTAGGTTTGAAATTGCCACACGCGCTGCTAACTGTGCATAATCAGGATGCGCAATTGTCATAGAAGCCGCCGTTTCTGCCGCAAGATTATCTAGTTCAGAAGTTGAAACCCCATCATACAATCCTTCGATAACTCTCATGGCTACCTTAACCGGATCTACAAGCTCATTTAAGCCGTAACACAATTTTTTGATTCTTTCCGTAATCTTATCAAACATTACTGGCTCTTTGTGGCCATCTCTTTTTACTACATACATAAGCTTACTATTTTAGTTATTGAAAAAATGAAAGACACTGGAATAACGAATTCCAGAGCTTAAACATTGCGTGTTTTTAAATTATTTTTTGAGAATTGTAGGATTCTCAATAGTTGTCTGATTCAAATTCGAAAAATGAATTTAAATACATTAAAAATTGCTATTGAATCGACGATTTGGGATGAGGATTCAATCTTAAAAAATCTACTGTTATTCTTTTTTAGCGTTTCTTAGATCGCGCTAAAAATATTTTTTGTTGTCTAAAAATCTGCATCGAATGAAATTTTTTGAGCATCGCTGTCTGTGTTCATTACACCTGATTTTTGATACTCTGCAACACGTTTTTCAAAGAAATTAGTTTTTCCCTGAAGAGAGATCATGTCCATGAAATCAAACGGATTCGCTGATCCATACACACGTTCGCAACCTAATTCTACTAATAATCGATCTGCAACAAATTCTAAATATTGCGTCATTAAAGTAGCATTCATACCTATTAAACTTACCGGAAGAGATTCTGTAACAAACTCTCTTTCGATATCTAAAGCGTCAACAATAATTTCTTTAATTCTGTCTTTTGGGACTTTGTTGATCAAGTGATGATTGTGCAAGTGTACTGCAAAATCACAGTGCACACCTTCGTCACGAGAAATCAACTCATTAGAGAAAGTTAAACCTGGCATTAAACCACGTTTTTTCAACCAATAAATAGAACAGAAAGCACCTGAAAAGAAAATTCCTTCAACTGCTGCAAAAGCAATAAGTCTTTCTGCAAACGAATCAGATTCGATCCATTTTAAAGCCCAGTCTGCTTTTTTCTTAATTGCAGGAAAAACCTCCAAAGCATTAAACAATTCTGCTTTTTCTGCTTCATCTTTCACGTAAGTGTCAATTAATAAAGAATACGTTTCACTATGAATATTCTCCATCATGATCTGGAAACCATAGAAAAACTTAGCCTCAGCATATTGAACTTCATTTACAAAGTTCTCAGCAAGGTTTTCATTTACAATTCCGTCAGAAGCTGCAAAGAATGCTAAAATATGCTTAATAAAATATCTTTCGTCGTCACTTAACTTATTATTCCAGTCTGTCAAATCCTGATGTAAATCGATTTCTTCTGCAGTCCAAAAACTAGCCTCCATCTTTTTGTACCATTCCCAAATATCATGATGCTTAATAGGAAAAATAACGAAACGATTTTTGTTTTCTTGTAATATTGGCTCGACTTGTGACATGGTAATTTTTGTTTAATTTTTGTACTGAATTTTCGCTAATTCAATAGACTACAAAGATTGTCAATTATCACTAAAAATGAAAGCCAAACTTATTCACAATTCGATGTAGTTTTTAACAACAGGAGAAAAAGGAATATTTTTCAGACAATAATTAAAATATTGTAAATGAGTAATTTAATATTGTATTTCACACCTTAAGGGACTGTAAAATATAGACTTTTTAGAATAAAAAGCAAGAAATTTTAATTGTTTTTAAAAGTTTTTTCGAAGCTTCTTTTTGATTTTTCCGATCAAAAACTGTACACTTCTCAGCAATAGTAATGGCTACCGAATTCTTACGATTTTTTAAGTTCTTCTGCTACTTTTTCAAGCTCCAAATACCAGTCTTGACCAAAGCGACGAATTAGCGCTTCTTTGACAAATTTATATACCGGAACTTCTAATTCTTTTCCTAAAGAACAAGCATCATCGCAAATATCCCATTTATCGTAATTGACCGCAGCAAATTCTGTAAAGTCTTTCACGCGGATTGGATATAAATGACAAGAAACCGGTTTTTTCCAATCTACGATTCCTTGGTTATAAGCTTGCTCGATTCCGCAAAGTGCGGTTTTGCCGTCAAAAATAACATAAGCACAATCTTTATTATCGATTAGTGGCGTTTCAAGATCGCCATCGGTTCCTTTTACCCAGGTTCCTTGCGCTTCAATCGCAGCGATTCCTTCTTTACGTAAAAAAGGTTTTACTTTAGGGTAAATTTCTTCCAGAATTTTAGTTTCTGCTTCATTCAAAGGTGCACCAGCATCTCCATCAACACAGCAAGCTCCTTTACAAGCTGATAAATTGCACACAAATTCTTTTTCAAGAATATCCTCTGAAATAATGGTTTTACCTAATTGAAACATGATAATAAAATACTGTAATTTATAAAGTGCAAAGATAAGCAAAGAAAGCAGATGAAATGAGATTAAATTTTACTGTAAAGTTTTACCGCAAAGAGCGCAAAGTCTATTTATAAACTATATGCAAAAGAAACACAAAGTTCGTAAAGCTTTGTGTTGATCTAGCTTTGCGAACTTTGTGTTTTTTATGCGTAAAGTAAAATTAAATCTTAGCGCGCTTTGCGGTAAAACGCCACAACAAAACCAGCCCAATCCATTGCAAATATGCAAGAGAAGCTAATAATTGTTATAAAAATCATTTTTTTAACTGTAAAACCGTGTTTTTATAACAATAATACATCGTATCAAAAAAACACCTACCTTTATTATCTACCTTTGCGCATCTCTAAACACTAAATAAAAAAATTATGCTAGAAATTGATTTTAAGGAAATTATCACCGTAGGAATGGTTCTTTTTGCCGTAATTGACATTGTAGGGTCTATCCCGATTATTGTGAATTTAAGAGCAAAAGTTGGACACATCGAATCTGAAAAAGCTTCGATCGTTGCCGGCGCTATAATGATTGTTTTTCTTTTTGTTGGAGAAGGTCTGTTAAATCTTATTGGTATCGATGTTCATTCGTTTGCCGTCGCAGGATCTTTTGTGTTATTCTTTTTGGCTTTAGAAATGATTTTAGGAATCAGAATCTATCGTGACGAAGAACCGGGATCTGCTTCTATTGTTCCTTTAGCTTTTCCGTTGATTGCCGGAGCGGGAACCATGACCACTTTATTATCACTTCGATCTCAGTTTCATACCATTAATATTATTATCGCAATTTTATTGAATATCATTCTGGTTTATATAGTTTTGAAATCTTCTAAAAAGATCGAAACTCTATTAGGAGAAAACGGACTTGGCGTGGTTCGCAAGACATTTGGAGTAATACTTTTAGCCATTGCTGTTAAATTATTTGCTGCTAATGTTAAAGGTTTGTTCGTCTAACAAATATTTTTATAAATTTACCCCATAAAATTTCTAAAATACAACTTGAAGACATTTCTTTAACATCTAAAAGTTTTACTTTATTATTTTAGACAAACAAACAACCATTATGAAAATCTTTACTTCAATATTAGTGCTTCTGGCATTAGCTTTAATTGTTTTTAATATTACGTTGCTAGACTTCAAAAACCCGTTTCAAGGAGACAGTGTGGTAGCTTTTATTGGAATCGCCGCTTCATTTTGTGCAGTTTTAATTCTTTTGATTTTTAGAATTTCAAAAAGAATTGAAGAAAAAATGAACGATAACAGATAATATGTTTGACGTTTTACTTATTGGCGGTGGTGTTTCGAGTATGTCTTGTGCTCTGGTTTTAGGATCTGCCAAAAACAAAGCTTTTGCAACCGATAAAAAAATCGGTGTTTTTACACATCAAAAGAATTCTTCTTTACAAGAAGCAATTTTCTACAACGCTTATGGCATAACGCCAGGCAAATTAGGTTCAGAGTTACTCACTGAAAGTATCGAACATTTAGCCGAAAATTATCCGCACATTGCACAAATACCAAACGAAAAAGTTGTTAAAGTCGAAGGATCTTATCCTGAATTTACCGTAACTACCAACAAAGATTCTTATAAAACAAAAAACATCGTTGTCGGGATTGGTTCTGCCAACACTTTTGACATCGAAGGTTTAATGCACTATATTGAACCACATAAAAAAGCGCTTCCTGAAAAACAACGTGTTCAGCTTAAAAATGACGACCATAAAGTAGCCGACGGTATTTATGTGATTGGAACTTTAGCCGGCTGGAGAAGTCAACTAGCCATTGCTGCCGGAAGTGGCGCTGCTGTTGCTACAGATATTCTAACTTTATGGAATAATGGCGTACAAACTCACGCGCACGACAGTATTAGATAAAATTATCAAAACCATATAAGTTATATAAGTTCACATAAATGCTTTGCGCATATATTAAATAGACTTATATAACTTATATGGTTTAATTTTTACTTAAGTTTTATTTCACTTTAATAAGCTATTTATACGACATGCTTTACGCATAGAATTAAATGAACTTATATGGTTTAAATCTTTATTTTACTGAAACAATTTCTTTTACTGTGATATGGTTTTCATCATCGGTTTTCCAGATTTCTCCTTTTAATGAAACTACATTACCAATCTTCAGTTGTTTGTAATTCTGAGGTCCGCCAAGATTTACAATACTAATTGTCGCGAAATAAACTTCCTTAGCATCAGTAGAAATTTTAGCCGTATAACCATCCTTTCCTGATTCGATTGAATCTACTTTACCTGAAACTAGATTATTACTATTGCTTTTCATAGACGTACAAGAAATTACAAAAGCCATTAGCATCGCTAAGAAACTTATTCTTTTTAGATTTTTCATGTTTTATTTTATTAACCGCGAAGTTCGCTAAGTTGTATTTTAAGTTATTATTAATTCTATTTCAATTCAACACAGCTTCCAGCAATTACCTTTAGGCTTTCGCCGAATTGTTTCCAAACTCTGATATAACGAAAAGCACCAGCCAAAGGATTATTATCATAGGTTCCTTTTAACGAAACCACGACACTAACAACAGCCGAATCACCAATAACATTAATAATTTGATCAGAAGCTTCTAATCCTTCAATTTTCATTTTCCCGGAACGATATGAATTCAGATCAAACTCTTTGGTAATGATTTGACCGTCTGGTAAATTAAAGAGTAAATCATCATGAAGTATTTGCTCTAAAGCAGAAACATCAGCATATTTAATTGCTGTCAAAAGTTCAATCTCAGCATTCACAACGGCTTCTGTTTTCATATGAAAATAAATTAAAAATTACTTTTTCTGATTCAAAACTGCTTTAATCATTGCATCTTCCTTCAAAATCACATCATAATAATACAATTCGCCATATAATTGTCTGGCAAATTCAGCAGTGATATAACGGTTTACCAATGCCTTGGTTTTATCTAATTTCAAGTCTAAACCTGTCAATAAAACATAAGCCTTGAACTTTTTGAAATAGACATCAGAGCTTTTCATTTTAGTCAAAAACTCATTAAAATGAAGCCCCGAAAAAGCATTTCGGTTTTTATCTAATTCTTCAAAAACAAAATGACCTACGATTCCGGTTTGAAGTAAATAAGCAACATTTTCATTTCCGTGTTCTGCTTCAATTGGCACGAAAACATCTGGAACAATTCCGCCGCCACCGTAAACAATTTTACCTTTTGGAGTTTTAAATTTTAACGAATCAGTCACTTTTATACTGTCTTTTGCATAAAGTTCGCCTGATTTTACACGAGATTCTGACTCTTTAAAATATTCTTCGTTGCCTTTTTTATATGGTTTTTGAATCGATCTTCCGGTTGGCGTATAATATCGCGCCACAGTCAGTCTTACTGCAGATCCATCGTTAAAATCCATTTCGCGCTGCACCAATCCTTTTCCAAAAGAACGGCGACCCACTATAGTTCCACGGTCATTATCCTGAAGTGCTCCGGCCAAAATTTCACTGGCAGATGCACTATTTTCATTTATTAAAACATATACTTTTCCGGTTTCAAAACTACCGGCTTTTGTAGCATATGTTTTTTCAGTTGTACCGTTTTTATTTTTGGTAAAAACAATTAGCTGTTTCTCTTTCAAAAACTCATCAGCAATAGCAATAGCTTCTTCCATATACCCACCTCCATTGTCACGAAGATCAATTACTAAGGATTCGATTCCGTTTTGTTTCAGTCTGGTCAAACCAGTTTTGAACTCGTCAAAAGTAGTTTCGGCAAAACGATTGATTTTAATGTAACCTGTATTGCTTCCGATCATTATAGACGCATCAACACTTTTTATCGGAATAACATCTCTTTTAACTTTAAACTTAAGCTTCTTTTGTTCTGATTTTCTAAAAACCGTCAATTCAATTTCGCTTCCCTCTTTTCCTTTCAATTTCGAAAACAAACTATCAGATGGTAAACTTCTTCCAAATAATTTTGTTTTTCCTGCAAATAAAATTCGGTCTCCTGACTTTATTCCCGCTTTCGCAGAAGGTCCGTTTTCGATAGGTTTTATAATCGCAACAGAATCTTTATACATATAAAAATTGATCCCGATACCTACAAAATCACCTTTCATACTTTCTGCCACTTCAGCTTGTTCTGTGGGCGGAATATAAACAGAATGCGGATCTAATTTTGATAAAATATTATCTACTGTTAAGTTCACAATAGAATCAGTATTGATGCTATCAACATATTCATTATTGATAAAATCAATCAATTTATTCAGCTTGGTTTTAGAGTAATTTTTAGCCAATAACTGATCATCAACGGGAGCATTGATCCTGCTTCCGAGTATTGTTCCGAGAGCAAAAGCCGCTCCGATAACTATTGGCAAATATTTTAGATTAAATTTCATTTATTCTTCTAAAACAGGAATATGTTCGACCTCAATGCCCGCTTTTAATAAAAACTGAATACCTGAATCATCGCGATATCCGTTATGATAAACCACTCTTTTTATTCCCGATTGATGAATCAGTTTACTGCATTCTTTACAAGGCGACAATGTGATATACAATGTTGCTCCTTCGCAAGACTGAGTTGATCTGGCAACCTTTAAAATCGCATTTGCTTCAGCATGCAAAACATCCCAACGTGTTAATCCGTCTTCGTCTTCGCAGCAATTTTCAAATCCGGATGGCGTACCGTTATATCCATCAGAAATAATCATTCGGTCTTTTACGATAATTGCTCCTACTTGTTTTCGTTTACAATAGGAAAGTGCTCCCCATTCTGTCGCAATTCTTAAATAAGCTTTATCGTATTTATTTAATTTTTTTTCTTTCATTTAATTTATCTGTTCCAAATTGGACTTTCAATAATCATCGGAACCACTACTCCTATAATAAAAGCCGACATTACAAGTGCCCAGTCGCGTTTTGAAAAACGAAATACCGTTTGTACAATATATGATAGTATCAAAACTACGAAAACCACAACCAATTGCGCCGCTTCAATTCCTAACGCAAATTCTCCTAAAGGTAATAATTTTGAAGTTGGTGAACCTCCCAAAATAGTCTTAAAATAATTTGAAAATCCAAGTCCGTGTATAATCCCAAAAAACAAGGTCACAAAAAAGATCAAATTTACACCATCATTCTTAGATGCTTTCCCTGCTGTAAAAAGATTAAAAACAGCCGTTATTAAAATCGTAATCGGAATTAAAAACTCTACTATATTAACTTTTATAGCAATAATTCCGTAAACCGAAAGCAATAAAGCCATTGTATGACCTACTGTAAAAACAGAAACTAACAACAAAATACGTTTCCAGTCTTTAAACAAATATGGCGTAGTTAATGCTATTAAAAAAAGAACGTGATCATAAGCGTGAATATTCAGAACATGCTTCAATCCTATTTGAAAATAAATCCAAAAATCTGACATAGGGGCAATAATATTAATTGATTAGGGGTTGTAAACTTACGATTTATTTTGAAAAACCAATAAAGTCCATTCTCTAAACAACGAATAAAAATAAGTTAAATTTTATGAGAACTTTAAAATTAATAATTTAAAATAAAATTTATCTTTGTGGGATAAAAAAACTATAATTATGTCATTTTCAGATTTATTTGATAGCGAATTCAAACAAAGAAACAAAGGTCACTTTTCAGCTATTGTCCGTGTAGCTTTAGCGGATGGAATTGTACATCCTGAAGAAAAAAAATTCTTAGACAAATTAGCTGCACGTTTAGAAATTTCAGAAACTGAATACGAAGAAATTCTTAACGATCCATTAAAATACCCTATTAACCCACCTTATTTGCATGTTCAGCGTTTAGAGCGTTTATACGATTTAACAAGAATGGTGCATGTTGATCATCATCTTGAAGACCAACAAGAAGTGATGTTAAGAAAATTAGGAATTGCTTTAGGATTTACTCCAAGTAACGTAAATTATATCATTGCAAAAGCATTATCATTAGTTGATAAAAAAGTAGACGGCGATACTTTTGTTTACGAAATGCAACATATGCATAAATAGTATTCAGTCGCAGGCTTGAAAATAGTTTACAATCACAGTTTTCAGACTCAATCTTAAATAAAACAACCCGACAGGTTTTAAAAATCTGTCGGGTTTTCTATTTATACTCAAAAATGTGATCTAAAAACTGTTGGCTGCAACTGAAAAACCCGACAGATTTTTAAAACCTGTCGGGTTTAAGTTGGACTGAAAACTGCGACTAAAAACTAAAGTGCTTCTGTCATAAATTCTTCGGCTTTTTCTACCATATTATAACTTCCGCAGAAAAAAGGAACCCTTTGATGCAACTCGGTCGGCTGGATTTCCATAATTCTTCCAAAACCATCTGTTGCTTTTCCTCCAGCTTGTTCTGCAATAAAAGCCATCGGATTACACTCATATAATAAACGTAATTTCCCTTTTGGTGCTTTTGAACTTGTTGGATATAAATAAATTCCGCCTTTAATCATATTTCGATGAAAATCTGCTACCAAACTTCCAATATATCTTGATGTATAAGGTCTGTCCTCTTCTTCACGTTGACAATACTTTATATAATTTTTTACTCCTTGAGGAAAATGAACATAATTCCCTTCGTTAACCGAATAAATATTTCCGTTTTCCGGAAATCTCATGTTTGGATGTGATAAATAAAATGTTCCAATAGCCGGATTTAATGTAAATCCATTTACACCATGACCTGTTGTATAAACCAACATTGTCGAAGTTCCGTAAATTACATATCCTGCTGCAACTTGATTTACTCCCGGCTGTAAAAAATCCTCGCTTGTTACAGGAGTTCCTATTGGTGTTATTCTTCTAAAAACTGAAAATATAGTTCCCACAGAAACATTTACATCAATATTTGAAGATCCGTCAAGCGGATCCATTAAGATCACGTACTTATTATTATGACTGTTGTCGCTCCCCTGAACAGTAATAAAATCGTCGTTTTCTTCTGAAGCAATTCCACAGACAATCTCACGGTTAATTAACGTCTGAATAAATACTTCGTTTGCATACACATCTAATTTTTGCTGATCTTCTCCCTGAATATTTTGTTCGCCTGCAGCGCCAATGATATCCACTAAACCAGCTTTGTTTACTTTATAGTTTACGACTTTTGCCGCCAAGCGTATAGAGTTGATAATTCGGGAAAGCTCTCCCGACGAATACTGAAATGCTTTTTGGTTCTCAATAATAAACTCTCCCAGTGTTTTATTGCGTTCTTCCATTACTATATCGTTGTAGATTTATTTTTAAGTCACAAATATCGTTTATTTTGTGAGAATGATTTAAAAATTATTTTGTTAGTTTGCTACTATTGTATATTTGCTAAATAAAGTTAAAAAGTACATACAAAAAACACGCTTTTTTAGCTTATAACTGATTAATAATAAGAATATATGAAATTGCCATAAAAGATTCATTTGTACAAACAAATGCCTTAAATCGAAAAAAGCAAGACATATAGGACCAAAAAATAAATTGCACATAATATGAATATTAGAAAAGGAAATCCCGAAGACATGAAATCTGTTTTAGGATTAATACAGGAGTTGGCGATATTCGAAAAAGAACCTGATGCAGTTGTTATAACTGAGGAAGATTTAGTTCGCGACGGTTTTGGCGAAAAACCATTATTTCATGTTTTTGTAGCCGAGATTGAAAACGATAAACAGGAAAAAGAAATTGTTGGAATGGCAGTATATTATTATCGCTATTCAACCTGGAAAGGAAAAACTATACATCTTGAAGACTTAGTTGTGAAGGAAAAAATGCGTGGCACCGGATTAGGATCTGCACTTTATTCTGAAATTATGAAACAAGGCAAAAGAGACAACGTTAGAAGAATAGACTGGAATGTTCTGGATTGGAATACTCCGGCAGTCAAATTCTATGAGAACTCGGGCGCAAAAATTCTCGAAGAATGGAGAGTTGTTCAAATGGATGAAGCAGGGATTAATTCGTTCTTAGAAAAATAAAAAAGATTTTTTTGCCACAGATTAAAAGGATTAAAAAGATTTTAAAATCTGTGTAAATTCGTGAAATTCGTGGCAAAAAAGACGCACAGCAACGCGTCTCTACAATCCAATTGCAATTGGAATTTGGAATTTTAAAAATTGGAATTTTATAAAAAATAGCAGCATATATAAAAATGAGAGTATTTAAATTTGGTGGTGCATCAGTTAAAGATGCTGAAGGAATAAAAAACGTTTACGACGTTTTACAAAAAGTAGGTTACGAAGATGTGATTTTAGTAGTTTCGGCTATGGGAAAAACTACAAATGCTCTTGAGGTTGTTATCAAGAATTATTTTGATAAATCGGCAGAGTTGAATTCATCTGTACAAGAAATAAAAAAATACCACAATCAAATCTTATTAGATTTATTTGAAGATGAAAAACATGCAGTTTTTGCTGCTGTAACTGCACAATTTTCAGAATTAGAATACTTTTTGGCGCATAATAAATCTCCTAATTACAATTTTGTTTACGATCAGATTGTGAGTTTTGGAGAATTAATTTCGACTACAATTCTAAGTCATTTTATGAATTTTATGGGAATCCAGACGCAATGGCTGGACGTTCGTAATTTCATCAAAACAAATGCAAACTACAGAGATGCTGAAGTTGACTGGGAAATCACGCAACAATTGATTAGTAAAAATGTTCCTAGAAAAATATTAAATATCACTCAGGGATTTTTAGGTGCTGACGAAAATAACTTTACAACAACTTTGGGTCGTGAAGGTTCTGACTATACCGCGGGAATTTTTGCTTATTGCTTAAATGCCGAAAGTGTTACGATCTGGAAAGATGTTCCGGGAGTTATGAATGCCGATCCACGTTATTTTGAAAATGCTAGTTTGTTAAACCAAATTTCGTATCGTGAAGCAATCGAATTAGCATTTTACGGCGCAACGGTTATCCACCCAAAAACATTACAACCATTACAGAAAAAAGAGATTCCGTTATATGTAAAATCTTTTATCAACCCATTGTTAAAAGGAACTTGTGTTTCTAAAGGTGTTGATTTAGAGCCACAATACCCTTGTTTTATTGTAAAAAGAAACCAATTATTGATTTCGCTTTCGTCAATTGATTTCTCTTTTATAATGGAAGAAAACATCAGCGAGATTTTTGCTTTGTTTCACGAATTCAAAATAAAAGTAAACCTGATTCAGAATTCTGCTATTAGCTTTTCTGTTTGTGTGGAAGATAAATTTGAGAATTTCAATGAATTGAATGCAATACTTTCGAAAAAATTCAAAGTAGATTATAGCGAAAATGTGACTTTATACACTATTCGTCACTTTACAGAACAAGCTGCACAAACGGTTGAAGAAAACAAAGAAGTTTTATTGAAACAAGTTAGCCGCGAAACCATGCAAATCGTAACTAAAGAGATTAATTAATACTTATTTCCGGTTACAAAAAGTTAATTATATTAATTCGATATATTCCTAAAAGGCTTTACAGTTATGTATAGCCTTTTTTGTTTTTAATTCTTACCCTTATTTAATTATTTAATAATTGTTTTAACTTATTTCCTATGATTTTATTCGCATTCAATCCTTTTGCAAAACAAAAAAAGAACGAAATAACTTATATTAACATATAAATAACCCATAGATTTGTCCAACCATATAATATCTACAAATCATAAAATCCTGAAAACTATCATTTGTATGAATATTTGACCATAATAAAACAATTAATCAAAAATAAATACTCATGATAGAAATTTTTAGTGGATCCTATATCGACGCAATGAATATTAAAAATTTATTAGAAAATAATGATATCCCAGTTTTTACTGCCAATGAATACATGTCTAGCATTCAGCCATGGTCTGTTTCTGCCGGAGGTAATGCTTCTGCAATTCTAAAAGTGCAAGAAAAAGACTTAGAGGATGGTAAGAAAATAATAGACGATTATAATAAAGGAGAATATAATTTGGATGTATAATTTAGCAATATTTAGGCAACAAATTTTAAATCTTTAAAAAATGGAGCACAACAACGAACCTTCTGAAGAAACAAAAAACAAATGGCTAAATGATCCAAACAATTGGGTTTGGGGAATTTTTTATTATAACCCACAAGACAAAAGATTGTTTCCTCCGAAAAAAATTAAAGAATTTGGATTCACCACTAATTTTGCTAATCCTCATTCTGTTTTTGCAATAATAATTTTATTATTAACCCTTATCATCATAGGAAGAGTCACTAATTGAGCATTCTAATTCAATGATAAAACTAAAATATCCCTCACAGTATTTCCCAATTATAAATACTACTTTTGACTTTTTAGAGTTAAAGTGTTTATGCTTAAAAAATTACTGGTTTTAACGTTGCTTATCTGGTTTTCTGATCTTCAGGCTCAGGAAACGGAATCATCGTATAAAACAAAAAAAGTAATTGCAACCCGCGACACCATTCATCTGGAAGAATTTAGTATCAACTCCAGTTTTTTTCAGATTCTAAATACTAAAAATGAAGTACTTGATTCGACTTTTTACAAAGTAGATTTCCAAAAAGGAACTTTACTTTTAAACGAGAAATTCAATTCGGCTTCAGATACTTTAATTGTCAATTACTTAAAATATCCTGATTTTATTACTAAAGAATACAGCCTTTACAAATCAAATCAAATTGTTACAAATGATATCGGTTCTGAAAAATTATACAAAATTGACAATAACAATGCTAAAAAAGTAACTCCGTTTGATGGTTTGAATACTTCCGGAAGTATCACCCGGGGCGTGACAGTTGGAAACAATCAAAATACGGTTTTGAACTCTAATCTGGATTTGCAAATTACTGGAAAAATCTCGGACAAAGTTAGTTTAAGAGCTTCACTTCAAGACAAGAATATTCCGCTACAAGATGGCGGTTATTCGCAAAAACTGGATCAGTTTGATAATATATTCATGGAACTTTTTAGTGATGACTGGAACATTCGCGCGGGTGATGTTTTCTTAGAGAACAGAAAAACTCAGTTTTTAAGTTTCAATAAAAAGGTTCAGGGAATTTCGGCAAGTTTTGATTTTGATACTGATAAAAGCAAAACCAACATTTTTGCATCAGTCGCATTTGCAAAAGGGCAATATGCCAAAAGTACTTTTACCGGTCAGGAAGGTAATCAGGGACCTTATAAATTAAAAGGGCAAAATGGCGAATTGTATGTTCTCGTCATTTCTGGTTCTGAGCGTGTTTATGTAAATGGTGTTTTGCTAAAACGTGGCGAAAACAACGATTATGTCATAGATTACAATGCAGGAGAAATTACTTTTACTTCGCTTTTTACCATTACATCTGAAATGCGAATCAATATCGAATATCAATATTCGGATCGAAATTATAATCGAATTGTGACGTATGCCGGAGCTACACATGAAAACAAAAAATGGAGTTTTGGCGGATATTTATATGCTGAAAATGATATGAAAAATCAGCCTTTACAACAAAATCTTTCTACAGAACAGGTTCAAATTTTAAGTCAGGCTGGTGACGATCCAAATTTAATGAAAGCACCGTCTGCGTATAAAGATACTTATGCCGACAATAAAATTTTATACAAAAAAATCATAGTAAATTCAGTTGAAGCTTACGAATATTCAAATGATCCCAGCAATGTTTTATACAATGTAAAGTTTAGTCTTGTTGGTAATAATACCGGAAATTATATCATTAAAAATAACAATTCGGTCGAACGTATCTATCAATATGTTGCGCCTGTTAACGGAGTTTTACAAGGAAATTATGAGCCCATTGTTCAATTGGTTGCTCCAATAAAATTGCAAGTCGCTACTTTTTTAGGGAAATATAATCCTGACGAAAAAACGCTGGTTGATTTTGAAGTTGCAATAAGCAACAATGATAAAAATTTATTTTCGAAAATTGATGACGGAAACAATAGCGGAGTTGCTCTTAAAACGAATATCAAAAAACGTTTGTTTACCAGAAATTGGACATTAGACGCTTTTGCGAATTACCAATTTGTGCAGGAAGATTTTAGATCAGTCGAACGTTTGTACAATATTGAGTTTAGTCGTGATTGGAATTTAAATACTACTCTTTTGGGGAATCAAAGTTTATTGGTTACAGGTTTAAATTTTGATTTATTTGCTTCAAAGAAAACTTCAAACATTGGTTTGTTTACTTATCAATTTGAGAAATTAGATTATTCTGAAAGTTATTCAGGAGCCAGACATACAACAACGGCACTTTTTAAACTGAAACAATGGACGATTGAAAATCAGGGAAGTTTTCTAAATTCGGATGCTACAACTTCGACTTCAAAATTTATCAGAAATCAAACCAGAACTAAATATCATTTTGGCAAAAACTGGGTTGGCGCCACTATGCAAATCGAAGATAATCAACAAAAGGATAAGATAACGAATCAATTCTCTGCTCTCAGTCAAAGGTTTTCAGAATATGGTGCTTTTGTTGGTCGTGGCGATAGTACTAAGGTTTTTGTTGAAATAGGTTATTTGCAACGTCGAAATGATAGTTTACAAAATGGTTTATTACAACATGTCAACAATTCGCAAACCTATTTTTTAAAATCGAAATTGATTCAGAATAAAAAAACAGATTTAGCGGTTTATGCCAGTTATCGTACTTTAGATTTTATAAATTCGTCCCGAAAAAATGAACCTTCTTTAAATTCCAGAATACTTTACAACGATCGTTTTTTTAATCAATTGATGCAAATTGGTACGACTTACGAAACCAGTTCAGGAACTATTGCACAACAAGAATTTACCTATATTGAAGTCCCAACCGGACAAGGCGTTTATACCTGGAATGATTACAATGGTGACGGAATTCAGCAATTGGAAGAATTTGAAATCGCAGCTTTCCCGGATCAGGCTAGATTTATCAGGATCTTTTTACCAAACCGGATTTATATCAAAACAAATCAAAACAAATTTTCACAATCTGTTGCTTTGAATCCATTACAATGGCAAAATGAAACTGGTTACAAAAAGCTGCTTTCTTATTTTTACAATCAGACATCATTTATTATGGATCGAAAAGTAAAAAGTCAGGGTGAACGTTTAGAATTGAATCCGTTTAATTCATCTGAAGAAAATATTTTAGGGTTAAATTCAAGTTTGAGAAACAGTTTGTATTACAATCGAGGGAAACAAAAAAACTCGGTAACTTATACTTATCTTATTAATAAAGGTAAAAACTTACTTTCGGTAGGTTCTCAAAATGTCAAAAACAGTTCACACCAATTACAATACACTCATTTGTATCAAAAAAGCTGGCTGTTTAATTTCTTTACCAAAACGATTAAAACGAATTTAGTTTCTGAAGATTTTGTCGAAAAAAATTATGACTTAAAAGGCTACCAACTGGCTCCCAAAATCAGTTATTTATTTTCAAAAAATACAAGTCTCGATTTCTTTTACGAATTTCAGAATAAAGAAAACAAAATAGGGAATTTTGAAACACTTGTTCAAAACAGACTCGGAACTTCTTTTTCGTTTGCCGGCGAAAAAAAGATAACCCTAAATGGGGAATTTTCTTTTTATCAGAATAAATTTAATGGTAATGAATTTTCGTCAGTAGGATTTCAGATGCTTGAAGGACTTCAGGCTGGACAAAATTTAGTATGGAAGCTACTATTACAGAAAAATATAACGCAATTCTTAGATATTAACTTAAACTATCAGGGTCGAAAAAGTGAAACTGGTTCAACTGTTCATACTGGAAACATTCAATTACGTGCATATTTTTAATCGTTAACGAAAAACATTACAATAAATTGATTAATTTTAATTGAAATTTAAACTCGTAATCCTATGAAAAAATTATTATTACTTTGTTTTCTAGTTGTTTTCTCTTCTAATTTTTATGCACAGGAAACAGCAAAAACAACTAAAAGCAAAACGGAAGCTTCGGCGAAAAAAGCAAAATCTGATGCTGCTAAAGCAAAGGCAGATGCAAAAAAAGAAACTGCTAAATCTAAAAAAGCAGCCGACGATGCCACTGCAGCATCAAAAAAAGAAACCGCTAAAGCAAAAAAAGCAACAAGTGATGCTGCTACTGATGCTACAGCAAAAGCGAAAAAAGAAACAGCTAAAGCAAAAAAGGCAACAACTGATGCTGCTACTGACGCTTCTGCGAAAGCAAAAAGCGATGCTGACAAAGCCGCAAAAAAAGCAACTGCAAAAACTGAAAGTGCAAAATCTGATGTAACAAAAACTGCAACAAAAGCAGATGCAGCTGGAAAAGCAGCAACAAAAGAAGCGAAGTCGGCTAAAACAAGTGCTTCTAAAACAATAAAAGAAACTAATGAAAAAGCTCCAAAAGTAGCTGATAAAGTTACTGGGGAATACAATGGAAAAAAAGTTTACACGGGACCAAAAGGTGGTAGATACTACATTAACTCTAATGGGAACAAAACTTATATTCAGGATAAATAATAATTTCACACCTAATACATCAAGGAACTATCTTAAGGTAGTTCCTTTTTTTATGCAAAAAATCTTCCTGACGACAAATTGATCGTTAACATACAAATAACCTTACACTACAAATTTTACTGTTTTTAAACTTTTTTCTCTCAAAACGCCTTCTAAACCTGCTTCTAGAGTTAATAATTTAGTAATACGCCTGAAATATCATAGAAAACATATTTCTTTATCTTCGTTCTTAAAAAGCGTTAAACTATGAGCATTGACTATTCTGCGAACAAAACAATTTTAGTTGCTCCACTAAACTGGGGATTAGGCCATGCCGCAAGATGCATCCCAATTATTAAAGCGCTTCAAGAAAACAATTATATACCAATAATCGCTTCTGATGGAGTTGCATTGGCTTTATTACGTAAAGAATTTCCTTATGTGCAAACTCTGGAGTTACCATCTTATCATATTGAATATGCAAAGAATGGTAAAAACTTTAAATGGAAACTGATTAAGAATTTACCTAAAATGATCGTCGCTATTCTTGATGAGAAAAAAATGGTGAACGGCTGGATAAAAAAACACGGAATTGATGGTATTATTTCGGACAACCGATTAGGCGTTTTTAGCAAAAAAGTGCCTTCTGTATTTATGACGCATCAGTTGAATGTGATGACGGGAAATACAACTTGGTTTACAAGTAAATGTCATCAGCATGTTATAAAAAAATATTCTGAGTGCTGGGTTCCTGACACTAACGAAAAGGTGAATCTGACTGGTGACTTAGGTCATCTTAAAACAAATGATCTTAATTTAAAATACATTGGTCCATTGAGCAGAATGCGCAAAAAGGACATTCCGAAAACTTATGATTTGATGATCATTTTATCAGGACCGGAACCTCAGCGCACTTTTCTGGATGAGAAACTGCAAAAAGAGATTGTTAATTATAAAGGCAAAGTTGTATTTGTACAAGGTATTGTTGAGAAAACGCAAAGCAAATGGCAAGCCGGAAATGTTACTTACTACAATTTCATGAATTCTAAACAATTGGAACAAACGTTTAACGAAAGTGAGTTTGTTTTATGTCGTTCTGGTTACACAACTGTAATGGATTTGGCAAAACTGGGCAAGAAAGCCTTTTTTATTCCAACTCCTGGGCAATATGAGCAAGAATATTTAGCGATAAAACTTCAGGAAGAAAACTTAGTACCGTATGCAATGCAAGACGACTTTACCATTGAAGATCTTTCAAAAGTAAAGTCGTTTAAAGGTCTGACCCAATTTAATGAAGATATCGATTGGGATTCGTTATTTTCTATATTTGAGGACTAAATTTTAGAAATTGAACTGAGCTTGCAATCTCAATAAATTTCCTTGTTGTCTATTGATTGGCAATGCACTGTCTACGAAGCTACGATCGGCTACAACATATTCTGCCGTAAGCTCGAAGGCTTTGATAGGTTGCCATTCTATACCAAATTCATAGTCTCTAACTACATAACTACGGGCATCTTTTTCATATTTCTTTCCTCCGTCATAATATTGAAATTTGGCGAAAGGATAAATATGTTCTTTTTTGATATCCCATTTATAATTTAGTAAAACGTAACCTCCATTTAAATCGGTTTCGTCTACTGAATTTGTTAAGGTATTGTAGCGAGGTCCTTTTCCGATATTATATTCAGTTTGGATTCCGAATGGTCTTGGATACAAAACAAATGTTGCCCCAACTCTTTGATCTTTTACATATTGTGAATCGTCTACTTTGACTCCTGGTGAAATCTCTCCGGTAAAAGCCCATTTTCCAGTATAAGCCTGAATTCCCGGTTCGATAATCTGACTTCCTATTACAAAAGGATATGTTACTCTGGCAACCACATTCAAATCTCTGTTTCCGTCCAGTTTATTAGCAATTTGCCCATTGTAAACTCCAAAAGCAAAAACGCCATAATCTCCTGAACCTTTATAACCGTCTTTTACCAACATTGCAAAACGCTCTCTAATTTCGGCTGGTGCCCAATAAAAGAATATTCCTAAATCACGCTCATTTAATATCGCACTGTTCATTGCATCATTTCGATCTAAGGCTAATCGCTGAGAACTCGATTGCATGTTTTCAAATCCATACGGAATTTTACTTTGCCCAACACGAACTCGATATTCTCTTTTTTTATCGAAAGAAAGATCAAAATACAGGTCTCGAATCTGAACGAAGTTTTGGATTCCAGTACTTGGTGAACTGGCAAAATCAGGTTGAAAATAGAAAAATACATTTGGATGAATCTGCCCTGAGAACACTAAACGGGCACGTCTTATAAAAAGTCCGTTGTTTGCTTTTGCATCCGGAGCTGTAGAAGTTGTTCCCCAGGATTTATCACATTGCTCACACGAAACCTTGTCGTTTGTAGAAAGTAAACCATTGTATCTTATTTGTGCAAAACCTCTTAAAGAGATTCTGTCGTACCAATTTTCAGCGGTACCGGCCCCAGATTGTGTATCTGGAAGTTTTGTCTTGTTGATGGAATCTAAAATACGAAGTACTTCATTTTTTACTTCCTGTTTGTTTATATCCTGCGCATTTGAAACACAGGTAATCAACATTAAAACCGCTAATATTTTTCTTTTCATCATTCTTTCTCTAATTCCCTTAAATTCAAGGTGCAAAGATGTATCACCTATGTTAAGAAATCATTAACAAGATGTTACTATAATAAGAAGATTTGTTTCCAAATAGTTAACTCATTGCGATTTGAGTTTAAAATTTGAGGATTTACAGCACTTGCCAAATATAAATTTATAATTATTTAACTTCGGCTTTTATAATTTTATTTGCTTTTTCAAGTGTAAAAGAGAATTCAGAACCTATCCCAAACTCACTTTCTACGTATACTTTCTCTTTATGAGCTTCAATAATGTGTTTTACGATTGCCAATCCTAAACCGGAACCTCCTTCAGAACGGGTTCCACTTTTGTCGACTCTGTAAAAACGTTCAAAAAGTCTTGGAATGTTTTGTTTTTCAACTCCTTCTCCATTATCACTTATACGAATCAAGACTTTTTTCTTGGTTAAATTGACAACCCCAACTTCGGTCAGACCGCCATCTTTACCATATTTAATAGAGTTCACAATAAGATTTTCAAGCACTTGTTGAATTCTGTCCTGATCACCACGCACAATTACTGACTGCACGTTTTTGCTTTCAAAGGCTAATTTGATTTTCTTTTTATCAGCTTTCATTTCTAATAAATCAAAAACATTCTGAATCAGCTCAACAATATTAAAATCAGTAAAATTCAAATCTAAATCTCCCGATTCTAATTTGGTAATCATGTCTAAATCTTCGACTATATATATAAGGCGTTCTACTCCTTTTTCGGCACGTTTTAAATATTTCTTTCTAATATTCTTATCATCCATTGCACCATCAAGCAACGTCGAAACGTAACCCTGAACGGTAAACAAAGGCGTTTTAAGTTCGTGCGAAACGTTTCCTAAAAACTCTCTTCGGTATTGTTCCCTAATTTCGAGCATTTCGATTTCGAGTTTTTTATCTGTCGCAAACTTCTTTACTTCACGCGAAAGCGTTTCCATATCTGTAGTTATTGGCTGATTGATAAGAGTTGTTGATTCTAACAACGAAACCTCATCATATATTTTTTTAACCCTTCTGTAAATAAAGCGTTCTACACGATATTGCAAAACCAGAAAAGAGAATGCATAAATTGATATAATAAAAATTATCCCAAATGCAACCTGATGTTTTAACTGATTTTTATAGAATAAAGACATTAACATCAGCACAAATCCTGTTCCAAAAAGACTGATATATAATGCCGACTTGACAGCAAATTTGTATGTTTTTTTAAAATTAATTTTCATTGAATTATTTAAAATAATTAACCATTAAAGGATTATTTTTTCCACCATATAAGCTATATAAGTTCATTTAAAAACAAACTTAATTGTATCAAATGCAAACAAGCTTAAAAAAGCAAATCTTTGTCAAAGTTTAAAACTTTGACAAAGATAATTATTGTGAATATGGGTAACCCACAAATTAAATGAACTTATATGGTTCCCTTAATATTGAATGTTAAACTTCGAATTTATAACCAACTCCTTTTATAGTTTTAAAAAGGTCTTCTCCAATTTTTTCGCGTAGCTTTCTAATATGAACATCTATTGTTCTTCCTCCAACCACAACTTCGTTACCCCAAACTTTATCAAGGATTTCGTCTCTTTTGAAAACTTTTCCCGGTTTAGAAGCTAATAAGTAAAACAATTCGAATTCTTTTCTTGGTAAAGCAATCTCAACATTGCCTTTGATAATCTTGTATTCTTCTCGGTTAATCTCGATTCCGCCAACGTTTAAGGTATCACTAACGACTTCTTGTTCTTTTAACCTTCTTAACAAAGCCTTTACTTTGCTGACCAATAATTTTGGTTTTATTGGCTTGGTGATATAGTCATCTGCACCTGCATCAAAACCAGCAACTTGTGAATAATCTTCGCTTCTTGCTGTTAGAAATGTTATGATAACATTATTTAATTCAGGAATTTTTCTAATGTGTTCACAAGCTTCCATCCCGTCCATTTCAGCCATCATTACATCCATAATAATTAAGTCCGGCAATTCTTTCTGGGCCTTTGCTATGGCTTCTTTTCCGTTAGAAGCTGTTACAATTTGGTAGCCTTCCTGAGCAAGGTTATAGCCAACGATTTCTAAGATATCTGGTTCATCGTCAACTAATAAAATCTTGGTTTGTGTTTTTTTCATAAATAGCAAAAATTGAGATTCTTACATCAAATTTTCTTTATTATACATTCGATGATTTTCATTTGAGATGGTAAATATACTAATAAAACAACGGTCAAAAATTGCAGTTAACCGTAATTTAATTTGGTAACAATTTGATAATCTTCAAGACATGAAAACATAACGAGCACCTAACATGAATTTTACACAGCGTTTCTTTCTTTGCACAAAAATAAATTAAACACAACACTGAAATGAAATTCAATTTAAAATTTCTATTTATTACATTATTTATCTGTACGATTTCGATCGCACAAAACAAAGGTACGATTTCTGGTGTATTAACAGACAAAGAAATGAACAATCAAGCGTTGCCTTTTGCAAATGTACTAATAAAAGGTACAAACATTAGCGCAAACACTGACATTGACGGAAAATATACGTTAAGTGTTACTCCAGGAAATCATACTATAATTTTTAGTTTCGTAGGATATGAATCTGTAGAGAAACCAATAACGATTAAAGCAAACGAAACTATTACTATTAATCAGGTACTTTCATCCGGAAGTTACACTCTTAAAGATGTTGTTGTAAAATCAACAGCAAACAAAGAAAAAGAAACTGCCTTATTACTAGATCAAAAAAATGCTGTTGTTATTAAACAAAGTATTGGTGCGCAAGAAATGTCTAGAAAAGGTGTAAGTGATGTTGAGGAAGGTTTAACAAAAATTACCGGAATCACAAAAGTAGATTCCCGTGGAATATTTGTACGTGGACTGGAAGACCGATATAATAATTTATTGATTAATGATTTGGCTGCACCAACAAACAGCCCATTCACTAAAATTGTTGCTTTGGATTTATTTCCAACAAATATTGTTGGAGTAATTGATGTGTACAAAACATTTAATCCAAATATATATGGTGATTTTGCCGGAGGTACTTTCAATATTCAAACTTCAAAGCCAACAAAAAGCATTACTAAAATAAGTGTTGGAGCAGGTTATACAACCGGAAACAGCTTTAAAGATTTCTTATTATCAAATGATGCAGATACAGCAACAGGCTTTTTAGGATTTAATGGTAAAGACAGACAATTACCAAGTTTTCTTGGAAATCAGGCAACGAGACAAACTTACACAACTGACCAGGCTTTAAACTCAGTAAGTAACGATAAAGGTTTTAATGTAAGTGAATCTAAAAGTCCTTTAAACACAAGTATCAACCTTTTGCATGCCGAGAAATTCGATTTGAATAATAACCAAGTTTTCTCGTACCTGCTTTCTATAAATTACGACAATAATTTTTCAATAAGAGAAGGAGTTGACAGAACTATCGATTTACAGTCTTCCGGATCTAAATATGTAAACAATTTTATCACTACTGATTATCGTTTCAAAACCACAAACTCAGCATTAGTTGGTTTAAACTACAGCAATGACAGGCTTAAGTTATCGTTCAACACATTATATATCAGAACTAACTTAAACTCTATAAAAGATCAGTACGGACCATCAGGAGGAACAGCTGCTGAAAATGGATTTATCCGTACCAATCAATTAGACAAAAGTGATTATTTGAATGCTCAATTATTAGGTGAATACGCAATAAGCAAAGACAAAAACCAAACTATTAAAGCTGGAGCCTCATTTGCTACTACAAAATATGAGCAGCCAGATAGAAAGTTTTTCTCTGGTCTTAAAGTAGGCGATGATATGATAAGCGCTTCTTATGGAGCAAATAATTTTCTGCGCCAATATTTAACTGTCGATGGTAATTCTTTTTATTCAGCATTAGTAGAGTATAATTTGAAATTCGGGAAAAATGACAAACAAAACAAATTAACCGTTGGATATAATGGCAGCGGATCTAAGATGGAATCTTCATACCGTTTTGTTTCAAGTACCGGTAATGATGGTTTTACTTCAAGCATAAATAATATAGATACTCAAATAACCAACGACATTTCAGCGAATAAAATGACTTTTAGCGAAAACTCTAATGCAACTTACAAAGTTAAACTTGACGAAATGGCTAATGCAGGGTATACTAATTTGTTTTTAAAATTTGGAGAGAAACTTGAAGTAAACGCAGGAGTTCGTTTTGAAAGCACTCTTAAGGAAACTCATTACAGAACACTAGGTTCTTTTGATTCTCCATTCAGAGTATTAAAATATGATAATGCCTATTTTTTACCATCGGTAAATCTTAAGTATTTGCTGACTGACACCGCTAACATTCGTTTTGCAGCAAGCAAAACATACACCAAACCAGTTATCATGGAGGCTTTCCCTATATCTTTCATCAATGCTGACGGAACTTCAACTCAAGGAAATTCAATTTTGAAAAACAGCGACAATTACAATGCTGACTTAAAATATGAGTTGTTCCCAACGAGTAAAGAAATGATTGCTGTTGGAATATTTGGAAAACACCTTATCAATCCAATTGAAAAAACTTTCATCTCAAACGCAACAACAGGAACAGTTACTACTTTTCTAAATTCTGAAAGTGCTAACATATATGGAGTAGAAGCTGAATTACTTGTTGGTTTAGAAAGAATCAGCGAAAACTTAGATAATTTTTCATGGGGATTAAATGCTACTTTGATGTCATCAAAAGTTACTGTAAGCCCAACTTTTGAATCTATCGATGAAGACGGGATAATTACCGTAAAACCTTCTATTGAAACACATCAATCAAGATCACTTCAGGGAGCATCAAACTGGTTAGTAAATTCAGATTTAAAATATGAATTTAATTTAGGAAAAGACATGCCAAATACTATGTCTCTTGTTTATGGTGTTTTTGGAAAAAGAATATATGCTGTAGGAACCAATGGACAAGACAATATCTATGAGTTGCCTGTACAGCAATTGGATTTTGTATGGGGAAGTAAACTTTCTGAGCACTTTGATGTAAAATTCACTGCCGATAACATTTTAAATTCATGGAGAAAACGTGAATTTGGAGACGATGGAACTATAAAAGTAGCTGAATCCTCTTTACTAGCAAACAGCTATAAAAAAGGAGTTGGTTTCTCTATAAAACTAGGATATACTTTTTAGTACCCATCCAAATAAAAATGAAAGCTCCAGATATCTGGAGCTTTTTTTATTTATACATCCTTGAAAGAAACTCATAGCGTTTTTCTGATAATTTAATGTTTTTTAGATAACTGTAATGTAATACCTACATAACACAACATGAAAATTATCCTACTAATTTTATCTGAAATTTTTAAAAAAACTTATTTATGAAAAATGTAAAATTACTATTATTGATGTCTCTGTTTTTTATTACAGGGATTGGATTTTCTCAAAATTATGTGACTTACTCTTCTAAAACTGGTACAGTAACAACAAATTCCGGCATTGAAGGATCTCTAGATATTATAATTAGTTGTTATGGAAATAGTAGTAATCCTGTAATACTGAATCAGCACTTTTTATGTGGTGATCCTGATGGTTTTGTTTCTAATCTAGCGTCAAATGGATTATCGTTAATTCCAGGACAAACAACAACATTAAAATTTAAATTTAAAAAAACAGTAACTTCTGACACTCAAAAAATTTATAAGTTTACTACTAATGGAAGTTGTTTTCAGAATGAGTCTGAAATGATCAAAATTACTGTAAATTACAAAAACACTACTGCGCCAACTACACCAACTGATCCAATAAATCTAAATACAATTAGATACAATAGTAGCACTAGTAATTATATAATTGATGTAGGGGAATCATATAAATCGTTTATAGGAAGTGATATGGGAGTGAATGCAACATATAAGTGGTTTATGTCTATTCGTCCGGGTGGAGCGTGGACTGAAATTTCAGGAGCAACAGGTAAAGATTATTTGCCTACTTCTAGCGTTTCTGCTAGTTATTTTAGAACGGCATATTTTTCATCTGGTTTTTTACAAAGTAATACTATTATATTGTCCATTATACAGCCTCTTCAAAACAACACAATTACCTTAAATGGCTTAAAAGTTGAGGGTAGTATCCCTACAGGAGGTTTAGGTCTCGATTATTCTCAATATTCTTGGTATGTAATTGATCAAGATGGAGACGGCAGTCAATTACCTGATACATCACAAAATTTAATACTAACTCCAGCTACTTTTAATAGATATTTCAACTCACCTAATAATTTTATATTAAAAAGGATGATAAGATCAGGAAATCAATATTCAGCTAGTAATGGTATTCTACTACCACATAATTCTCCTATAGAAAATAATACAATTACCTTGAATGGCTCAAAAGCTGAGGGCAGTATCCCTACAGGAGGTTTAGGCACCAATTCTTATCAATATTCTTGGTATGTAATTTTTCAAGATGGTGACTCCAGTGCATTACCTGATACATCACAAAGTTTAGACCTAACCACATCTAGTTTCGCTAGATATCTCAATTCGCCTAATAATTCTACAATAAAAAGGATGGTAACTTCGGGAAATCAATATTCGCCTAGTAACAATATTGCAATACCGAATATGTCTGAGATACAAAACAACATTATTTCAATTAGTCGCAACAATGTAACAGGAAGTACCCCAACTGGAGGGCTAGGAGATTATACCTATTCTTGGGCAATATATTACACAGGAGATGCTATAGATTTTGATGAAACTACCAAAGACCTGGATTTAACTCCTCATATTTCCCTGATTAATAATATATTACAAATAGACAGCTCAGCAAAATTAGTAAGACTGGTAAAAGCTTTAAAATCTTCGACAAGTAATAAGTTGCCGCTTAATAGTATTGCAACTACATCTTTGAAAAAAGAGAACACAGCGACTATTTATCCAAATCCGACATCAGAATCTGTCAATTTCACAACGAGTTTTTCCAGCAACCAAGAAATAGAAATAATTGTTTATTCCGAAGGATTAGGAAATGCTCAATCCGTTTTTAAAGGGACCACTACTCCAAATCAAATTATAAAATGGAATATCCCATCAAACTATTCAAAAGGGATATACTACTATAAAGTTATATCTGGCAATAAAGAAGTTAAATCTGGAAAAATTTTATATCAATAAAATTATAACGCAATTAAAATCAAAGCTCTGAATAACATTCGGAGCTTTTTTTACTTATTGACTATCGTAGAAAACCTCTTAACATTCTCTTCACATTTTAGTTGGTTTTTGGTAACTGTAATGTAATATTCAGATAACACCCTAAAAATATTTACATTCTACTTTTGACAAAAATAAAAACACATAATAACACAACTATGAAAACTAAACTTTTTGCTTTAGCACTTGCTACAGGATTATTTTTAAATTCTTGCTCAAGTAGTGATAATCCAACTCCTGCACCTACACCTGCAACAGGCGAAATTACAGGCCCAATCACTGCAAACAAAACTTTCGTTTACGGTAACTACACTTTAAAAGGTATTGTAAAAATCAACGATGGTGTAACTGTAACTTTTGAGGCAGGATCAACAATCACTATCGATAAAGCTACTGGAGACAACGCATTAGTTGTTTTAAAAGGCGGAAAATTAATCACTCAAGGTACTGCTGACAAACCAGTAGTATTTACAGAAAAATCAAAAGTTCCAGGATCTTGGGGAGGAATTATTATGTATGGTGATGCTCCTGTAAAAGTAGCTGGTGGAGGATCGACTTCGACATCTGAAGACGGAAATAACACAACTTACGGAGGTACAAATCCTACTCACAATGGTGGATCATTAGTGTATACAAGAGTTGAATACGCAGGTTCAAAATTAGCTGACGGTCAAAAAGAAAACAATGGTTTTACTTTTTACTCAGTAGGTTCAGGAACAACTTTAGATCACTTAGTATCTTACAAAGGTGCTGATGACGGATATGAGTTCTTCGGAGGAACTGTAAGCATGACAAACGCTATTTCTTACGGAAACTATGATGATTCATTTGACTGGCAAGATGGATGGCAAGGTCAAGCAAATACAAACTGGTATGCTTACCAAGTTGATAAAGGAAACTATGGTATGGAAGTTGAAGCTTCTTCAAATGACAATGCGTTTTTTCCAAAAGTAACTAATATCACTCTAAAAAGAGCTGCAGGTACGGTTACAGAAGAACAAAAAGAAATTCAATTGGACGCTATTCAATTTAAAAAAGAAGGAAATGGAGACTACAGTAATATCGTAATCGATGGTTATGTTAGTCAAACTGCGCCTACAGCATTCAATGGTGGTGTATTACAAATACTAGATAAAGTTACTTACGATCACCAAGTTGCTGGTGGAAAAATCAAATTAAACAACGTAAAAATTACTAACTCTCCTAATATCTTCATTTCAGGACAGGCTACTTTTACATTATCTGCCGCTAGCTTTCTTCCTGCAACAAACTGGTCAACTAGTACTACTGCTACTGGAGCTACATTAACTCCTGGAGCTTGGGCAACAGTTGATGGTGTAAACTTGATCAAATAATTTGAAAATCATATTTCAAACATAAATTGTTAAAAACATCCTAAATTCTTAGGATGTTTTTTTTTGGCGTAGTTTTTGTATTTTTTTTGTATATTTACTGTAATCAAAATAATGCGATGGCAAAAAACTACTTTTATATTACATTCTTATTGGCATTTTTCTTTACTGTAAGTGTTTCGGCACAAGACAGTAAGCAATTACCAAAACCTCAAGAGTCTACTACCATTGAGGGTCTAAGCTTGTACCCTAACCCAGTCCTAAACGGAAAAGTAAATATTGTATCTAAAAATGATCTAGAAAAAGAGATTATTGTTTTTGATATTCTGGGCAAAAAAGTACTCCAAACGCATTTAAGTTCAAGAGAATTAAACGTGTCTGATTTAGTTCCCGGCGTTTATATCATCAAAATAAGTGAAGAAAATGCTTCCGCAACACGAAAGCTCATCATTCGATAAAATATAAAAAAAGCTCCTTCTTGGGAGCTTTTTTTAGTTTTCAGTGTTCAGTCGCAGTTTTCAGTTTTGAATTCCAGTTAAAACTGTTACTGAAAACCGAAAACTGCGACTAAAAATAAATATCTTTGCACAAAAAAAGTTTTGATCACAGCCAACGATATATTTACCATTGCGAGTCATAAACAATTTGAAAAAACAGCACTAAAAGTGTTTCGTTTTCAGCATGAGAATAATCAGGTATATCGCGATTTCTGTGATTTCTTAAAAGTCAATCCGCAACAGGTAAAATCTTTGGAACAAATTCCTTTTTTACCAATTCAATTTTTCAAAAGTCACAATGTTCTTTCCAGTAACGATCCCGCTCAGGTTACTTTCACCAGCAGCGGAACTACAGGAATGATCACAAGCCGACATTTAGTGACCGATATTTCCTTATATGAGGAAAGTTACCGCAACGGATTTTCTCAGTTTTATGGAAACATTGAAGATTACGTTGTTTTAGCCCTTTTGCCGTCTTATCTTGAACGCGACGGATCTTCGCTTATTTATATGGTCGAAGACTTAATAAAACTCTCCAATCAGCCTGAAAGTGGTTTTTATTTACACAATCACGACGACTTAATTAAAAAGCTCATAGAATTAGACGAAGCTGGTCAAAATGTGATTTTAATTGGCGTTACGTATGCTTTATTAGATTTGATCGAAAAACATCAATTCAATCTTCAGAATACCATTATTATGGAAACTGGCGGAATGAAAGGAAAGCGTAAAGAAATGATTCGTGAAGAATTACACGAGCAACTTTGCAAAGGCTTTGGCGTTACTGCAATTCACTCTGAATACGGAATGACCGAACTTCTCGCACAAGCATATTCGTTAGGCGAAGGCATATTCGAATGCCCATCATGGATGCATATTTTAGTTCGTGACCCCGAAGATGCTCTCACTTATGTGAAAGACGGAAAAACTGGCGGAATTAACGTTATTGACTTAGCCAATATCAATTCATGCTCCTTTATTGCTACACAGGATTTAGGCAAAAAAAATCCCAACAACTCTTTCGAGGTATTGGGACGTTTTGATAATTCAGATATTCGCGGTTGTAATTTGATGGTTTTATAAAAGTTTAATCGTTGATTTGTTTAGTAATTTCGATTAAACAATTAACCAAAAAAAACGATTAAACAATTAAACAGTTCTTATCACAAAATAATTTTTCTTTCCGCTTTGTAATAACACAAACTGATTATTGATTAAATCATTTGCAGTTAATACAAAATCTTCTTTTATTTTTTCTCTGTTTACAGAAATTGAATTCGCTGTCAATGCACGTCTGGCTTCACCATTTGATTTAAAGAAACCTGTTTTTTCATTTAAAACAGTTACGATATCCAATCCATTTTCTAAATCAGCTTTTGCGATTTCAGCCTGAGGAACCCCTTCAAAAACTTCTAAAAAAGTAGTTTTATCTAATTTCTTCAAATCGTCTGCAGTAGAATTTCCAAATAAAATATTCGAAGCCTGAATTGCTTTCTCTAAAGCTTCTTTTCCGTGAACAAAACTCGTAATTTCTTCAGCTAATCTTTTTTGTAAAACCCATAAATGCGGAGCCACTTCATGTTCTTCAATCAAAGCATCAATTACATCTTTATCTAAAAAAGTAAAGATCTTGATATATTTCTTCGCATCAGCGTCAGTTACTTTTAACCAGAATTGGTAAAATGCATATACCGAAGTTTTATCAGCATCTAACCAAACATTTCCTCCTTCAGATTTTCCAAATTTAGATCCGTCAGCTTTTGTAATCAAAGGTGTTGTCAACGCAAAAGCTTTGGCATTTTCTCCACCCATTCTGCGAACTAATTCTGTACCTGTGGTAATATTTCCCCATTGGTCAGAACCTCCCATTTGCAAAAGGCAGTTATTGTTTTTATATAAATGATAAAAATCGTATCCTTGAATTAATTGGTATGTAAATTCAGTAAAAGACATTCCTTCACCCTCTCCACTTAATCTCTTTTTTACAGAGTCTTTCGCCATCATGTAATTCACTGTGATACGTTTTCCAACTTCACGAGCAAAATCAATAAACGAAAACTCTTTCATCCAGTCATAGTTATTTACCATAACCGGAGCATTTGCTTCTGTAGAATTAAAGTCTAAGAAACGAGACAAAACGCTTTTGATTCCGGCAACGTTTTTAGCTAAAGTTTCTTCATTCAACAAATTTCTTTCATCAGATTTTCCAGATGGATCACCAATCATTCCCGTTGCACCACCAACCAAAGCAATTGCTTTATGGCCGGTTCTGTTTAAGTGAACCAATAAAATAATCTGAACCATACTACCAATATGTAGTGAATCTGCCGTTGGATCAAAACCAATATAAGCCGTTGTTACTTCTTTCAGCAATTGTTCTTCCGTTCCTGGCATGCTGTCATGATATAACCCGCGCCACTTTAATTCTTCAACTAGATTCTTCATTTTTAAAATAATTTGTGCAAATGTAATCAATGTCAATATCAAAATCAAAAAGCAATGCCAATATCAAAGCCAAAAAGCAATATGAATGTCGATTCAAAAAAACCTTTGCAACTTTGAGCCTATGCTCCTTTGCAACTTTCTACCAAAATAGTATATTTACAAAATGGTATTAGTAACTGGAGGTACAGGTTTAGTAGGCGCACATTTATTACTTCATTTAATAGAAAATGGAGAAAACGTTCGGGCTATTTATCGAAATCAGAATAATATTCAAAAAACAAAATCGGTTTTTGAGTTGTATAAAAAAGCTGATTTATTCGAAAAAATCAATTGGCTTGAAGCCGATATTCTTGATGTTCCTTCGCTGGAAATTGCTTTTATTGATATCGAATACGTTTATCATTGCGCCGCTTTAATTTCATTTGATCCAAAAGATGAAGATGCACTTCGAAAGACCAATATTGAAGGGACCGCCAATATGGTCAATTTTTCTATCGCCAAAGAAATAAAGAAATTTTGTTTTGTGAGTTCTATTGCCGCTTTAGGAGATTTAGCTTCACATGAAACTTATATCACTGAAGAAACAGATTGGAATCCGGAGAAACCTCATAGTGATTACGCCATTTCTAAATATGGCGCCGAAATGGAAGTTTGGCGTGGTGTTCAGGAAGGTTTAGATATTATAATTATAAATCCGGGAGTGATTTTAGGTCCGATCCCAAAAACAAACAAAAACAACCAGGGAAGTGCCGAACTTTACTCAAAAGTTGCTAACGGACTTTCTTTTTATACTTTAGGAAGTACCGGTTTTATATGCGTCGATGATGTTGTAAAAACGGCTCACGCATTAATGAAAAGCGATATCAAAAACGAACGTTTTACCTTGATTGCGGACAATATTATTTTCAGAGACATTCTAAATACAATTGCAGAAGCTTTAAAAGTTAAGAAACCAACCATTCATGCAAAACCCATTTTCATGAATTTCCTTTGGATTGCTGACGCAATATTTTCGACTTTATTCTTTCAAAAAAGACGCCTTACAAAAGCAACCGCAAAAGCTTCTTACTCAAAGAATCTGTATTCTAATGAAAAAATAAAAACCGCTCTGGGAACGGTTTTTTCAGATGTACATCAATACATAAAAGAAGTTTCAAAATTGTAACATTATTTTTTGTTTCTTAATTGTATCATTCTTTTAATAGAATCAATATTTACTTTATTTAATGGCTTTTTAACAGAGTCTTTAAGAATTGCTTTTACCTCTTTTTTCTTTGCTTTAGCCTCTTTCTTTTCATCAATTTTAACCAGGGAATCTGTCGCTCTTTGATTCTTTGCCAATCGTTTGCCAATTTCATCAAACATATCCTTATAGCCATCATAATCAGCAGCATAATACATATTGCTTTGCGCAAACTGCAAACTATCTACTTTATATTTTTGCAAAATAAACTTAGTTGGATTTGTTTCATTTGAATCTACTGACACCGGATTCTGATATTTTATAGCTTCCAGAAGAGACAAATCATACATAATATCAATCATCTTTCCTTTCTCGATAAGTTTTGCAGGCTGTTTGACCAACTCTTTTTTACAACTTACAGAAAGAAACAAAACCAATACTATTAAGATACAATTTTTCATTTCAGCTATTTATCTATCAAACAATAATCGTTTTCCCGGACGAATATCTTTTACTTTAAAATTATTATAAACCAATTCACCATTTACAAAAGTATGTGTGATTCTCGATTTAAAGGTATAATTCTCAAATGGAGACCATCCGCATTTTGCCAAAATATTCTCCGATTTTACACTCCAAGGCAAACTCGGATTTACAATAACCAAATCAGCAAAATAACCTTCTTTTACAAAACCTCTTTTTTCGATTTTAAAAATTTTAGCTGGATTGTGACACATTTTCTCCACGATTTTTTCCACACTAATTTTTCCTTGATGATGCGCTTCAAACATTGCAACAACAGCATGTTGTACAAGCGGACCTCCAGAAGGTGCTTTTAAATACGATTGCATTTTTTCTTCCTTCGTATGTGGTGCATGGTCCGTAGCAATTACATCAATACGACCATCATTTAAGGCTTTCCAAAGTTCTGCTCTGTCATCAGCGGTTTTAATCGCAGGATTCCATTTAATGAAATTTCCTTTTGTTTTATAATCTGCATCTGTAAACCAAAGGTGATGCACACAAACCTCTGCAGTTATTTTTTTATCCTCTAACGGGATTTTATTCGTAAACAATTCCATTTCTTTCGCAGTAGAAAGATGGAAAATATGCAAACGTGCTCCAGTTTTTTTCGCCAAAGCCACTGCTTTTGAAGACGAAATATAACAAGCCTCAGTACTACGAATTAAATGATGTGCCGTTACCGGAATATCATCTCCATATTGCTCTTTAAATTGTGCAAGGTTATTTTGAATCGTAGCTTCATCTTCACAATGAACTGCAATTAACATTGGCGTACTCGAAAATATTTTTTCTAATATTGCTTCGTTATCTACAAGCATATTCCCTGTCGAAGAACCTAAAAAGATTTTTATTCCTGCAACATTCTTAGGATTTGTTTTTAAAACTTCTTCTAAATTATCATTTGTTGCACCCATCATAAACGAATAATTCGCAAATGATTTTACAGCTGCAATTTGATATTTATCTTCAAGAATTTCCTGAGTAACGGCATTTGGAACCGTATTTGGCTGCTCAATAAAAGAAGTAATTCCTCCCGCAACAGCAGCGCGCGATTCAGATTCGATATCACCTTTATGAGTCAATCCAGGTTCTCTAAAATGTACCTGATCATCTATTGCACCCGGCATTAAATAATTTCCTTCGGCATCAATAACAATACAATCGGATGTTTTTAAACTAATGCTGTCTGCAACTTCAACAATTAAGTCGTTTTCGATCAGGACATCACCTTCAAAAATAGATCCTTCGTTAACAATTTTGGCATTTTTTATTAAAATACTACTCATCTCTTGGGTTTATAATGAATTGACTAATTTTTTTAATCTAAGCGAAATCACACCCAGAATTGCTTCCTTAATAATGGCGTTACTCATTTTTGAAACGCCTTTGGTTCTATCCGTAAAGATAATTGGAACCTCTTTAATTTCAAAACCTCCGCAATAAGTCCTGTATTTCATTTCGATCTGAAAAGCATATCCAACAAATTTAATTTTGTTCAGATTAATCTTTTCCAATACTTCTCTTTTATAACAAACAAAACCGGCTGTAGCGTCATGAATTTTCATTCCGGTTATAAATTTTACATAAACTGATGCAAAATATGACATTAAAACTCGGCTTAAAGGCCAATTTACAACATTTACTCCTGTAATATAACGGGATCCAATAGCTAAATCTGCGCCTCCAAAATGACAAGCGTCATACAATTTTTCAAGATCATTTGGGTTGTGTGAAAAATCAGCATCCATCTCGAAAATATAATCATATTTGCGCTCTAATGCCCATTTAAAACCATGAACATAAGCTGTTCCTAAACCAGATTTTTTGGCTCTTTGTTCTAAAAACAATCTTTCAGGAAACTCTTCCTGTAACGCAATCACCTTATTAGCAGTATGATCAGGTGAATTATCATCAATTATCAAAAGATGAAAAGGATTATGTTGTGACAGTACAGCTCTAACTATACTTTCAATGTTTTCAATTTCGTTATAAGTGGGAATTATGACAATACTATCATTCATTTTCTTGGGTAATTTCACCGCAAAAGTAAACTTTTTATGGCATTTGATTCATAATAAATATATAATAAAAGTATTGATACAAAAAATTACTAATTTTGTGATCGTTATGATTGATCAACTTCACCCCCGAATTCTCGAGAACAAAGATTGGGCAACACTTTTATTTGTGTTGACTTTTGCTGTTGTTGCAATGACTAAATCAGCTTATGAAACTAGATTTAGTGAATTTAGCAAGCTTATTTTTTCAGATAAATATGCAAAAATTTATCGCGACAACAATCATTTAAGAAGCAGCTTTACAGTTGGTTTGTTTTTTGTGCAAATTATTTCGTATGCTTTTTTCATTCAGCTTACGATGCATATATTTTCACAAGATCCTAAAACCGGAGCTTATTCAATATTAAAAACAGATTGGATTTTATTTATTCAGATTGCAACATTTTTACTTTATTTCATCCTTGCAAAGTATTTAATCGAGAAAATTGTCGCAGCTTCGTTCAATATTGACGAGTTTATGGAACTTTTTAACTTACAAAAAGTAACTTATCGAACATATATTGGCATTTTAATCCTTCCTATTAATACTGTTTTGTTCTATTATGACGGCATTTCAAAAACTATACCCTTGGTTATCATCGGTATTTCCTTGTGTATTAGCCTATACTCATATTTTATTTCAATAAAAACGTATCAAAACGTAATAATCGGTAAGTTATTTTATTTTATTTTATATCTTTGCGCTCTTGAAATAGCCCCTTATTATTTTTTGTATTATTGGATTACAAAAGGGAGTGCTTAGAAAACGTTTATAATATGAAAGTGAAAACAATTTTGGTGTCACAGCCTGAACCTAAAGTGGAGAATTCTCCTTACTTTGAGCTCCAACAAAAACACAAAATAAAAATTGATTTCAGACCATTCATTCATGTGGAAGGAGTTAATGCTAAAGAGATTAGATTGCAAAAAATCGATCTTAATCATTATACTGCGATAATTTTGACAAGCCGTAATGCGGTGGATCATTTTTTTAGAGTAGCCGATGAAATGCGTTATAAAGTTCCTGAAGGATTGAAGTATTTCTGTCAATCAGAAGCAGTTGCGTTTTACTTGCAGAAATATGTGGTGTACAGAAAACGTAAAATTTATGTGGGAGCAAAAGACTTTGCTGATTTATCTCCATTGATAAAAAAGTACAAAGACGAAAAATTCCTTCTTCCGGCATCTGATCAATTAAATGCAGATGCGCCTGTTACCTTAAATAACTTAAAGGTTGACTGGACACAAGCTGTATTTTACAAAACTGTAATGAGCGACTTATCTGATTTAGCAGATGTTTATTATGATGTTTTAGCATTTTTTAGCCCAACCGGAATAAAATCATTGTTTAAAAACTTCCCTGATTTTAAACAAAACGATACCAGAATTGCTGTTTTTGGAAGCACAACTCAAAAAGAAGCTTTAGACTATGGTTTAAGAATCGATATTCTTGCTCCAACTCCTGAAACTCCATCTATGACAATGGCTCTAGAAAAATACATTAGCGAAGCAAACAAAGGAAAATAAAACCTTAAAAAATAAACAATATTTAAATTCCAAATTCCAACTTTAATCGGTTGAGATTTGGAATTTTTCTTTTTTAGAACATTTTACACGTTTCTAAACATTGCCAACGGTTTCAACCGTTGGAGCGTAATTCATTATCACAATCTGTTTCCCGTGGTTGAAACCACGGGCTATAGAAAAGATCATTACAATTTTGGAATTTGGAATTTCAAATATTGAAATTTTCTCTTTTAAATCATTTTGAGTATATTTGATTTCTAACTCAAACCAAAAAACTAAATTTAGTTTCAAATTATAACTCATATGAAAATCAACTCCCTTATAATTGAAATCGACGGTATTGACAAAGAAATTCTTCGTTATCTAATGGATGATGCCCGAAAACCAATTTTGCAAATCGCTAACAAAATAGGAATTTCAGGAGCCGCAATTCATCAGCGTTTAAAGAAACTGGAACAATCCGGCGTAATTTCAGGATCAAAATTTACAGTAAACCCAAAAGTTCTTGGTTATAACACGATGGCATTTATTGGAGTTTATCTTGATAAAGCTTCCCGAAACTCAGAAGCCGTAAAAGATTTAAAGAAAATCCCCGAAGTCTTAGAATGTCATTATACAACAGGAAACTGGTCTGTTTTGATTAAAATCATCTGTCGCGATAACGAACATCTAATGCAACTTTTAAACACTAAAATCCAAGCAATAGAAGGCGTTTCAAGAACGGAAACTTTTATCTCGCTGGATCAGCAGATTGACAGGCAAATTCAACTTTAGAGTTATTTAATTAGATAATGTGGCAATTTGATAATTAGATAATTTATTATAGCATATAGATAAACAATTGTCTATTACTTATAAAGAACAAAACCCGACAGGTTTTAAAAACCTGTCGGGTTTGCTATAAATTATCTAATTGTCAAATTAGTTCCTTCTTCCGCCCATATAGATCGATACATAGTACAACAATGTTGCGATAGATCCAATTGCTGCTACAACATACGTTCTTGCAGCCCATTTTAAAGCATCTTTTACACCGGCTTGTTCTTGTTGTGTTAGCATACGTTTATTTTCTAACCAAGCCAATGCACGATTACTAGCATCGTATTCTACAGGCAAAGTTATGATTGAAAATAAAGTTGTTGCAGCAAAAATGATTATTCCCGCAAATAACAACAAAGGAAAACTTCTAACCATCAGGATTCCTGCTATCAAAATCCATTGTACATAATTTGAGGCAACACTTACAATGGGTACTAATTTCGAACGCATTGTAAGCCATTCGTATCCAATAGCATGCTGAACAGCGTGACCGCACTCGTGAGCAGCAACTGCAGCCGCAGCAACACTACGATTACTATAAACGGCTTCGCTCAGATTAACTGTTTTATCTGTTGGATTATAATGATCTGTTAATTGTCCCGGAGTCGAAATAACCCTAACATCACGAATACCGTTATCAGCCAGCATTTTCTCGGCAATTTCGGCACCGCTCATTCCGTTTTGCAAATACACTTTTGAATAGAACTCGAATTTACTTTTCAGTCTTGAACTTACTAACCAGCTAAATAGCATGATAAGTCCCGCAAGAATTAAATATCCACTTCCCATATCTTTATTTTTTTGTTTTACATTTAAAGTTATAAAACAAACAACAATATCTGCACCAATTTAAAGAAATGTCATTTTGGCATTATACTTAAAATGCCAAATCAAAAAATTCCAAATTCCAATTAGTTTGGAATTTGGAATTTCTTAAAAAGCATCCAGATTAGAATTTATTGCAACTGATTATTTACTTCTTCAAATTTCTCAATCAGACTATTTAATTTAGACTGCTGTTTTTTGATTTTTCTTGGACGAAGATAAAACCAAGTAAATGCTATCCAGGACAAAGTTATTCCATAGGCCAGACATATCTTCAAAAATGGCATTCTGCTGGCGTATTCGTACATATACAAACAAATTCCAATTGTTAGCGCGATAAAATAAAAGCTAATCATTTTTGTTTGCAAAAACTGCTGTTTCTTTTTAATCAAAATTAAATTCTGTAAATACTCCTGATTCGTTTGTGTGGTTTCTATATTTTTATATTTACTTAATAATTTATTATGCACAAACAAATAAATCATCATGGTAAGCACCATTAAAACAATTCCGATTTTAGTAGAAATAAACTGTGGCTGATAGTAATACCAAACAAAAATATTGAAAGCACAGGTTGCAAAAAGTAAAACATTTAAAACCCAGAAAGTTTTCAGACTTTCTTTTTTAAATTTCTTTAAACGCCCTAATAAATCCTGCATATCAGGCTGACTTACGGACTGTCTTTTCCATAAATCTTTAAAATCTATATTGTTATCGTTGTCCATTTTCTTTAAATTTTTGAGTCAGTTTTTCTTTTATTCTGTGAATTTTCACTCGCACATTAGCTTCAGAAAGTCCGATAATTTTGGCGATTTCTGTCTGCTTTACATCTTCTAATTCTAATGAAATAATGATACGTTCCGTTTCGGGCAGTTCAGCGATACATTTGTACAAAAACTGGATTTGAGGTTCCAACGAAGTTTGTTTTTCTTCTGAAAGATGAATCGGCAGATCTGATTTTGGAAAACGTTTTTGTTTTTCAATCTGCCGAAGACAATTATTAGAAGCAATTCTAAAAATCCATGTTCCAATAGAAGATTCATTTCTAAAGGTTTCCAGCTTTTGCCAGACAATTATAAAAGTTTCCTGAGTTAAATCCTGCGCGGCGTCATAATCGTTGACAAAACCCATACAAAGCCTAAAAATTCTATCCCAATATGTTTTATAGATTCCTTCAAATTCCATCCTTAAGATTTTATAAAATTGCTCAACTGTCCTAAATACCATTCTGTATCGTCGTACATAATAAAGTGTAATCCTTTATTGGCGTATTGAAACTTTCCGGTTTTTAGATTTTTATATTGCCCTTCGATAGCAGGTTTTAAATTTATAAAATAAGATTCTAATAAAATTAATGACGGACACTTTATTGTGGTAATTTTCTCTCTCAAATCTGTATTAGAAAAATCACAATACATTTCACCAAATGTTTTTCTATCTGATTTTACACTCCAATCTATAAGCATGTCCGCTTTTGAAGTATCTGCTAAAAGTCTTGGCACCATCTTTTTCTGCATATCAGAAAACTGAGTATCGGTCATTGCTGTCATTTGAGTAACCATTGGCGAACAATCATTGTTTTCTTTTGATTTAAAAGCAGGATCAGACAAAGCAGCCAGGCAAGGAAGTGCGTCGACCACAATAATTTTACTAATTAAATCCGGATAATCAGCAGCAATTGCCAATGCTAATCCTCCGCCCATACTATGACCAATTATAATTGGTTTTTCAATTTTATTATCTTTTATATAATTAGCGATTCCGTTTTCCCAGTTTTTAAAACTTGCGTTTTCTTGTGGTTTTACTCCGGCAAAACCAGCCATTGTAAGTGTGTAACAAGTAAAGTCTTTTTCAAAATTGATTTTAGTTTCTTTCCACACATCTCCTGAAGAAGCGAATCCGGGAATAAACACAATAGCTTTTTTTCCTTTTCCGGTTTTAGTAACCTCAAACGGAAATGATTTTGTTTGTGCAAATACATTTAAACACAATGCTGAAAATAATAAGGCGATAACTAAGATGATATACTTTTTCATTTTTAATAGGTTTAAGTTGTTAAATGATTTAATTCACCTTTTGGATACGAGAGGATTTAAAATGTTACAGATTTTTTGGAAAAAAAATAAATTCCAATATTTTAAAATCCCAAATCCCAATGTTTGCGGGGGAAATTTCAATATAAAAAAAATCTAAATTTTAATTTGAATACGATGAAATTTCGCCACGAATTCACGAATTTTTAAATTAATTCGTGAATTCGTGGCGGAAATAAGTGCCTTTTACAGAAATGACAAACTATATGCTTTTCTTGATTTGACAACGAGAACATACAATCTTGTCATTGCGAGGAACGAAGCAACCACACTAATAAGCTAAAAAACATACTAAATGAGATTGCTTCGTTCCTCGCAAAGACATAAAATGAGGTAATTATAAAAAAAATCCCAAACCCCAACAAAAGTTGGAATTTGGAATTTTAATCCCGATAGCTATCGGGATGGAATTTATTTGGTTATCCAACCAAATTGATGATTTTACCAGGAACAATAATCACTTTGTTTGGCGTTCTTCCATCTAATTGACGTAATGTTCTTTCGTCTTTCATGATGATTTCTTCGATTTGTGCTGCGGTTAAATCCAAAGGCAATTCGATTGTGAAACGCATTTTTCCGTTGAAAGAAACCGGATATTCTTTATTAGTTTCAACCAAATGTTTAGCATCAAAAACAGGGAAAGTAACATCCGAAATTGAAGTTGAATTTCCTAACTGCGACCACAATTCCTCCGCAATATGTGGTGCGTAAGGCGAAACCAAAATCGCTAATGGTTCTAAAATCGCTCTTGAATGACAATTTTGAGCTGACAATTCATTCACACAAATCATAAACTGAGAAACAGATGTATTAAAAGAGAAACTCTCAATATCTTCTGCTACTTTTTTGATCGTTTTGTGCAATGACTTTAAGTTGTCTTTTGTTGGTTCGTCGTTGTTTACGATTAAGCCATTATTTTCATCAAAATACAATCTCCATAATTTTTTCAAGAAACCAAAAACTCCTGTTATTCCACCAGTACTCCAAGGTTTTGTTTGCTCTAATGGCCCTAAAAACATTTCGTACAAACGTAATGTATCAGCACCATATTCATTACAAATATCATCTGGATTAACTACGTTATACCAACGTTTAGACATTTTCTCAACTTCACGACCAACGATAAACTTTCCATTTTCTGATATAAATTCAGCATTCTCAAATTGAGGCTGCCAATTTTTCAATCTTTCAATATCAATTTCATCTGCAGCATTTACCATATTAACATCAATATGCAAAGCTTCAGTTTCATAGTCGTTTTTAAGATTTTTAGAAACATATTTATTTGTCCCTGAAATTCTATAAACTAAAGCACTAGTTCCTAAAATCATTCCCTGATTGATCAGTTTTTTGAATGGTTCTTCGGTTGGAGCAAAACCTTTGTCTTTTAAGAATTTGTTCCAGAAACGAGAATATAATAAATGTCCGGTTGCATGCTCGCTTCCTCCAATATATAAATCTACGCTTTCCCAATAAGCCAAAGCTTCTTTACTGGCAAATTCGGTTTCGTTGTGTGCATCCATATAACGCATCCAATACCATGAACTTCCCGCCCAACCTGGCATTGTGTTCAATTCTAAAGGAAAAATCGAAACATTGTCAACTAAATCAGTATTAACAACTTTATTTTGTTTTGTATCCCAAGCCCAAACTGCTGCGTTTCCTAACGGAGGCAAACCATCTTCGGTTGGTAAATATTTCTCTACTTCTGGTAATATAATTGGCAAATGCTGCGCATCGATCATCTTTGGCAAACCATTTATATAATAAACCGGGAAAGGTTCTCCCCAATAACGCTGACGAGAAAAAACAGCATCACGCAAACGGTAATTTGTTTTTCCTGTTCCCTGACCTATTTCTTCTAATTTTGCAATTACTTTTTGAGTTGCATCTTTATAATTTAATCCGTTTAAGAAATCAGAATTTGCGATTTCGACATTGTCTTTTGAGCCGTAAGCTGTCTCAGAAATATCAACATTTGCAAAAATATTTTTGATTTCCTGCATTCCGCTTTGACCTTTAAAGAAATTCGCAAAAGCATAATCTCTTTCGTCTCCACAAGGAACCGCCATTACAGCACCAGTTCCGTATCCTGCCAAAACATAATCACCTATCCAAACCGGAATTGGTTCTTTTGTAAAAGGATGCTCAGCATAAGCTCCTGTAAATACTCCCGAAATCGTTTTTACATCGGCCATACGTTCACGTTCAGAACGTTTTGCTGTTTTTTCGATATAGGCTTCAACCGCAGCCTTTTGCTCTGGAGTTGTAATTTTAGCCACCAAATCATGTTCCGGTGCCAAAGTCATAAAAGTAACTCCAAAGATTGTATCAGGTCTGGTAGTAAAAACAGAAATAGTTTCTGGTTGTTGGTTGTTAGTTGTTGGCACTACATTGAAAGAAACCATTGCCCCAACTGATTTTCCAATCCAGTTTCTTTGTGATTCTTTTATAGATTCACTCCAGTCAATATCGTTTAAACCTTGTAGCAAACGTTCTGCATAAGCAGAAATTCGCATGCTCCATTGTGTCATTTTTTTACGAATAACTGGATATCCTCCACGTTCAGAAACTCCGTTTACAATCTCGTCATTTGCCAAAACAGTTCCTAAACCGGGACACCAGTTCACTTCGGTTTCCGCCAAATAAGTTAATCTGTATTGTAATAAGATTTTTTCCTGATTATCAGAAGAAAAAGAGTTCCATTCACTTGACGTAAAAACAACAATATTGTCATCACAAACTGCATTTACGTTTGCATTTCCTTCTTTTTCGAAAATAGAAATTAAAGTCGAAATATCTTCAGCTTTATCAGCATTCCTATTGTACCATGAATTGAACAATTGAATAAAAATCCATTGTGTATGTTTGTAATAATCTGGATTTGAAGTACGTACTTCACGACTCCAATCAAATGAAAATCCAATTTTATCTAACTGCTTTCTATAACCAGCAATTTGTTTTCCTTCTTTATCAACTCCTCCGTCAATATTTACACGCGTAGTATCTTCAGGACGCTGCCCTGTTTGTATCGCATATTGTTCTGCCGGCAATCCAAAACTGTCGTATCCCATTGGATGCAAAACATTGAAACCCTGATGTCTTTTGAAACGAGAATAAACATCTGAAGCAATATAACCCAGCGGATGCCCAACGTGAAGTCCCGCTCCTGACGGATAAGGAAACATGTCTAGTACATAATGTTTAGGTTTTTCAGAATTATTACTTGCAGCAAAAGTTTGGTTTTCAGCCCAATATTTTTGCCATTTTTCTTCGATTTCGTTTGGATTGTATTTCATTATAAAAAGGTTCAAAGTTGCAAAGTGACAAAGGTTCAAAGGTTTTGGCACTTAATTAAGTTGGCAAATTTACATTTATTGTCGTTTGTTCCAAAGCTATTTCGTTGACAAACAAATAAAATAACAAAATACTTATTTTTAATTACGTAAAAATACTTATGTTTGCATTTTAAATACTTAGCCGCAAAATATTAGCCTTAATTTGTTACAAATAAATCAATGAAAGAATAATTTCACAAAATAACCAATTATCTTAGCAATAACCATTTATAATCACTCATGGGAAATAGTAAAAAATATTCTATTGAAGTCCGTATTTGGATTGAAGAAACGGAAGGAGCTTTTTTAGGAATTGGAAAAATTTGGTTATTAGAAAATATTCGAAAAACAGGCTCGATTACGAATGCTGCAAAAGAAATGAAAATGGCTTATCGTCAAGCCTGGCAATTGGTTGAAGAAATGAATCAGCGTGCTGAAAGTCCTTTAGTAGAAAAATTACTGGGCGGAAAAGGCGGCGGCGGTGCAAAACTAACCGAAGCCGGAGAAAAAGCGATTACCGTTTTTTATGAAATCGAAAAACGCATTAAAGATTTTGCTTTGAAAGAAACTCAGAATCTAAAATTTTAAAAACCATTTTATCATTCATTAGAAAGAAAGCAAATAACCAAAACCATTTTTTTTAACCATCAGTATTCATTTTAAAACATACTGAAAATCAAATCCGGATTATGAAATTAAAATTATACCTATTTCTATTTTTTATCAGCCTAAAAAGCTTTTCTCAGACCAAAAATCATCAAATAATTCAAGATAGCATCAAAAAAGAAGAACTGAACGAAATTGTAATCACTGCTTCTCGCCGTTCCGAAAACATTATGCGTTCTCCTATTAGTATCGAACAATTAAAATCGGCGGAAGCAAAAAATATGGGTTCGCCAAGTATTTACGAAGCGCTTGAAAACGTAAAAGGTGTTCAGATTATAACACCAAGTTTGGGTTTTAAAGTGATTAACACAAGAGGTTTTGCCAATTCGACTAATGTTAGATTTGCGCAATTAGTAGACGGAATCGATAATCAGGCACCACATTTAGGTGCCCCAATTGCAAATGCACTTGGCGCGAATGATCTCGACATTGATAAAATTGAAATTATTCCGGGAACTGCCGCCGCTTTATACGGCATGAATGCCATTAACGGTTTAGCAAACATACAGACCAAAAATCCTTTTGAATATCAAGGCATAAGTATCCAGCAATTAACAGGCGTAAATCATGTTGGAAATATCGATCGGTTTTCACCTAAGTTATATTCGCAGTTTAATTTGAGATTTGCCAAAGCTTTCAACTCAAAATTGGCATTCAAAATAAATGCTTCAATGACCGGAGGAACAGATTGGGTTGCTGATGATCGAACAGATCTGGCTCCTAATGCAAATGCATCGACCAATTTGTATGGTGCCGATAATCCCGCTTATGACGAAGTTAATGGTTACGGAAACGAATCGGCAAACCGAAAAACATTAAATCTTAATGGTAAAAATTATGTAGTTGCCAGAACGGGATATCGTGAAACAGATATTTCTGATTATGACATTAAAAATTACAAGGCAGACGTTGGTTTTTATTTCCGTCCAAAACAAGGAAACGAATTAGCCGTGACTTATAAAACAGCATTAATCAACACGATTTATCAGCGTTCGAACCGTTTTAGATTAGACAATTACACTTTAAATCAATTTGCGGTAGATTATCACACGCCAATTTTTCAGGTAAAAGCCTACGCAACAACTGAAAACACAGGTAACTCATACAATATGCGTTCGCTGGCAGAAAATATGGATCGAGCCTATAAATCAGACAACCAATGGTTTGCTGATTATTCAACAGCATACAAGAAAGCCATAACAAATGGAGCTACAGTTGCTGATGCGCACAGAATAGCAAGAACCTCATCTGATCAGGGCCGTTTTGAACCGGGAACGGCGGCTTATGAAGAAAAGAAAAACGAATTAGTAAACATCAACAATTGGGATATTGGCGCTGCTTTACGTGTAAAATCGACTTTGATTCATGCAGAAGGATTGATTAATTGGGATAAAGCTTTTTCGTCTTTCTTCGAAAAAATCGATGCCAAATTACTAAGTGGTTTTGATTATCGAAATTATATTATTGTTCCGGACGGAAACTATTTTATCAATCCAGTAAATACGGATAAAAATTTGACCTATCAAAAACACGGCGCTTTTACGCAATTAACGAAAGATTTCTTTAAAGAAAAATTGCGATTGGGCGCCACAATAAGAATGGATAAAGCTGATTATTTCGATACTAAATTTACTCCGCAATTTACAGCCGTTTATTCTCCAAAAGAAACCATTAATTTCAGAGCTTCCTATCAAAATGGTTATCGCTTTCCGAGTATTTTCGAAGGGTTTTCTAACGTGAATTCGGGAGGTGTGAAACGTGTTGGAGGCTTAAGAATTATGTCTGATGGCATTTTTGAAAACTCTTACACCAAAGCTTCTATCGATAAATTTCAATCGCAAGTAAATAATGATGTCAATACACTCGGATTAACGCAAGCGCAAGCTATTGAAAAGAATAAAAATACAATTCAAAAAAATCCATACACTTACCTGGAGCCGGAATTTGTAAAATCTTTCGAATTTGGTTTTAAAGGAATGACGTTAAACAAAAGTCTTTTTATTGATGTCGATTTTTATTATAACTCTTATAAAAATTTCATTGCGCAAGTTGAAGCGAGTATTCCAAACACAACTGATCCAGCTCAAATTCCGACCGCTTTATATTCGAAAAACACCCAAAATCGTTACCGTTTATGGACTAATTCTAAAAGTAAAATCTATAATTACGGCGGAAGTTTAGGTTTAAAATATCGTTTTGACGAAACTTTTACTGCTTTAACTAATCTTACGTACACCAAACTCGACCGAACTGATAATAAAGATGGTCTGGAAGATGGTTTCAATACTCCTGAATTTAATGTAAACGGAACGTTGATTGCACAAAATATCTGGAGAAATCTAGGCGCAAGTGCAACAGCCCGTTATCAAAACAATTTTGATTATGTTTCTTTTTTAGTCAGCGGAACTGTTCCTGCCTATTGGTCAATGGATGCACAAGTAAATTATAATTTCAGAAAAACAGGTTTGACAGCTAAACTAGGAGGAACAAATATTCTCAACAAACCTTATACTTCAATTCTTGGCGGACCATCAATTGGCGGATTGTATTACTTATCTTTAGTTTGGGAAACTCTTTAAGGTTCTGAGATACTAAGATTCTAAGGTGCTAAGGTTTTAATCTGACAGTCATAAATGCGCATCCCAAGGTTAAAACCTTGGGCAATTGTTGAAAAACATAGCCAGCGGTTTCAACCGCTGGAACATACGCATCATCAAAACAAGCAAAGTTAGATCAACACAAAACTTTGCGAACTTCGCGTTTAATAAGTGAACTACTAAGTAAAACACTTTGCGCACTTTGCGGTTAAATCAACTTTCGAGATAACAAAATTCTAACTTGCTAAGTTTTTCCATATACTGTTTTTTAAAACTGGAATCGTATATTTATTGTACGAAAGTTAAAAGTTTGGTCGTTATTAACTTTAAATAAAGAAATACTTTATTATTTTTACCACATAATTTAAGCAAACTATGAGTTCTAACTTTGATAAATTTCAAAAGCGCAGGTTAATTTCCTCTTATTTTTCGGTTGTATTAAGTGTTTTCTTGGTTTTATTCCTTTTAGGAGTACTGGGATTATTCATTATCAATTCTAGAAAACTGGCAAATGATTTTAAAGAAAAAATCGCAATGACGGTTTTCTTTAAAAACGAAGCCAATGATAGTGTTATAAAAGCATTCAACACTGAGCTGAAAAGAGCGCCTTTTGCAAGATCTTATGCTTATGTTTCTAAAGAAAAAGCAGCAAAAGAACATACTGATATCATTGGAGAAGATTTCTTAACCTTTTTGGGTGAAAATCCATTATTGAATTCATACGACATTCACTTAAAAGCTGATTATGTTGAGAGAGACAGCATCTCTAAAATCGAAAGCACTTTACGACAAAACACGATGATTGAAGATATTGTTTATGACAAACAATTAGTAAATCTGGTAAATGACAATATCAAAAAAGTAAGTATGTGGATTTTGATTATCAGTGGTTTCCTTGCGGTAATTGCAGTTTTGTTAATCAACAGTTCATTACGTTTATCTATTCACTCAAACCGATTTATCATTAAAACCATGCAGATGGTTGGCGCAACAAAATCGTTTATCCGTAAACCATTTGTAATGCGTAGTGTAAAATTAGGAATGCTAGGTGCCGGATTAGCGATTATTGCTTTAATTGCCCTTTTAATTTATGTTGAATCAAATTTCCCGGGATTAGGAATCTTAGAAGATAAAGCCTTAATTGGGTTGGTATTATTAGGCGTTTTTGGTTTAGGCGTTTTGATCACTTGGGTAAGTACACACTTTGCAACACAACGTTTCCTGAATTTAAGAACTGACGATCTTTATTAATTTTAGATTGTAGACTTTAGATTAAAAATAAACTTATAATAGAGGGTGAGATTGCTTCGTTCCTCGCAATGACAAAATGAAAGATAACAACAACGAACAACAAAAACAGGAATTCCTTTTTGACGGTATTAACTACAAAATCCTTTTGATAGGAATTGGTGTTATTGCATTAGGTTTTATACTAATGTCTGGCGGAGGAAGTGATAACCCGAATGTATTTAATGAAGATGTTTTTAGTTTTAGACGTATTCGTTTAGCTCCAACAACTGTTTTAATCGGTTTTGGAATCACGATTTATTCCATTTTTAAAAAATCTAAATAGACTTTCTTTAGACAGCTTAGATCTTTAGATTAATCTCTTTAAAAAGTCTGACATCTAAGAAATCTAATAATCTAACAATCTAAATTAAATGAATACATTACAAGCCATCGTTCTTGCCATTATTGAAGGAATCACAGAATTTTTGCCTATTTCTTCAACTGGTCACATGATTATTGCCTCTTCTTTCTTCGGAATTGCGCACGAAGATTTTACTAAACTTTTTACAATTGTTATTCAGCTTGGTGCTATACTTTCAGTAGTCGTTTTATATTTTAAGCGTTTCTTTCAAACACTTGATTTCTATTTTAAACTTCTCGTTGCGTTTATTCCAGCTGTCGTTTTAGGATTATTATTAAGCGATTTTATTGATGGTTTATTAGAAAACCCTGTTACGGTTGCCATCTCACTTTTAATAGGAGGATTAATTTTACTAAAAGTTGACGAGTGGTTCAATAAACCAAATACAGCAGAAACTTCGCAAGAAATCACGTATTTACAAGCTTTTAAAATTGGATTATTTCAATGTTTAGCAATGATTCCGGGAGTTTCACGAAGTGGTGCAAGTATTGTTGGAGGTATGTCTCAAAAATTATCGAGAACAACAGCTGCAGAATTTTCGTTTTTCCTTGCCGTTCCAACAATGTTGGGCGCGACAGTAAAAAAATGTTATGATTATTATAAAGCCGGATTTGAATTGTCTCACGACCAGATTAACTTATTAGTTATCGGGAACGTGGTGGCATTTATTGTAGCGCTTTTAGCAATTAAAAGCTTTATAGGCTTCCTGACTAAAAATGGCTTTAAAGTTTTTGGTTATTACCGAATAATCGCAGGAATCATTTTATTATTGATTCACTTTTTCATTCATCCCCTTACAATTATATAATGACACCTGAAGAATATTTAGACGGACAAGTTTTATTGATTGACAAACCTTTAAAATGGAGTTCGTTTCAAGCTGTCAATAAATTAAAATATCTTTTGATCAATAAAGTTGGACTTCCTAAAAAGTTCAAAATTGGTCACGCCGGAACTTTAGATCCTTTAGCAACTGGTTTATTATTAATTTGTACAGGAAAATTCACCAAAAGAATTTCTGAGCTTCAAGGTCAGGCCAAAGAATACACAGGAACATTTTACATCGGAGCCACTACTCCATCCTATGATTTAGAAACCGAGATCGACGAAACTTTTCCAACGGCTCATATTGATGAAGCTTTGATTCACGAAACAGTGAAACAATTTTTAGGCGAAATCGATCAAAAGCCACCTATTTTTTCAGCAATCAAAAAAGACGGAGTTCGCTTATACGAACATGCTCGTGCCGGAGAAACTATAGAAATTGCGAGCAGAAAAACTACAATTCACGAATTTGAAATTACCCGAATAGCATTACCCGAAATTGATTTTAGAGTAGTTTGCAGCAAAGGAACTTACATTCGTTCTCTTGCTTTTGATTTTGGAAAAGCGATGAATTCAGGATCACATTTAACTGTTTTACGCCGAACTAAAATTGGAGATTACGATGTAAAAAATGCGATCGACATTACATTGTTTGAAGAAAGTCTTAATTTGTAATAACGACGAAAGCACATTACAAATAAACATAGTAATGTGCCAACTCCTAAATCAAAGTAGTTTTATTTCATACTTATCCTTTTTGGAATTAGTAGTGAGGTATATTTTTGCCACCAAACAATAAACCTGAAATAAAATCGTAAAATCTGTCGAATAACTTTTTCATGATAGTGTATTTTTTAATTGTTAAACATTAAATAAACACCAATAAAAAGAGTAAATCAGAAAATAAATAATAGAAGTGGGATTACAGCAGCAAGATACAAAACATTTAGGCTACGAAAAAATATTTTAATACATTTTTTACTGTCAAAACACTCATTTTAAGTCAATTGCCCGAAAAACATAGCTTTTCACCGATTTTTCATCATAAAAAATCATAATCGGTTATACTTAATATTTTCCATAATCTCGACTAATTCTTTCTGAACAGAAATTCCCTTGTCGGCCAAATACCATAATTGCAAATCGGTTTTGATTTTCTCATCAATAACACCAAATTCTTTTTTATAATTCGTCATTAATTCTGTAGCTCCTTTTGGTCTTGGTCCCCAATCGGCACGAACAATACCTGCTTCTTTGCAAATCACTATAACTTTTGGGATTCCTCTTCCGCCATTCGTTAGGTAATGACTCATTAAATCATCATTTTGGTCACGCAAAACAATTTTTAGTTCAATCTTTTTATTCGATTCATGCGCCATTTTCTCAAGAATAGGAAGCATTTGAGCTGCATCGCCACACCAGCCTTCAGATATTACCAGCCAAATGTAATGATTATCTAAGTTTTGTAGCTTTGAAATTACCTCTTCAGAAATTTTGATTGTTTTCTCTAAACGATTCATTCTAACTTCATTCAGACTCGTATAATGAGTTAAATTTTCAGATTGTTCGTCTCCTGTTGATTTTCCTTCAGACAATAAATCGGCAACTAATTTTCGATATTCAGCATAAGAATAACTATGGAATAACGCCTTGGCTACAATACTTTTCATACATGTTCGTTTTGAATATGATAAAATTACAAATTAAAAGTAAGCGCAAGAATGACATTTATCAGATTCAACAGAAATAAATTATAAATGCTTTATTTCCTTAAAAAGAAAAGAGCAATTAATTTTTTATAAACATTATTTTAAAAAATCAGAATATGTCTATATTTGCACAAATTAACGCAACACGAACATGAAATATAAAAGAATTCTTCTAAAACTTAGCGGCGAAGCCTTAATGGGTGATTTACAATACGGAATTGACCCTAAAAGATTAGCCGAGTATGCTGAAGAAATTAAGCAAATTCACAGTAAAGGAGTAGAAATTGCTATTGTTATTGGAGGAGGAAATATTTTTAGAGGCGTTGCCGGTGCAAGTGCTGGTATGGATAGAGTACAAGGCGATTACATGGGAATGCTTGCAACCGTAATTAACGGAATGGCTTTACAAGGTGCACTTGAAGACAATGGAATGAAAACGCGTTTACAGACTGCTTTAAAAATGGAATCTATTGCAGAACCATACATTAAAAGAAGAGCAGATCGTCATCTTGAAAAAGGAAGAATTGTAATCTTTGGTGCCGGAACCGGAAATCCATATTTCACAACTGATACTGCAGCGGTTTTAAGAGGAATCGAAATCAATGCCGATGTTATCCTAAAAGGAACTCGTGTTGATGGAGTTTATGATTGTGATCCTGAAAAAAATGCTTCGGCAATAAAATTTGATTTCATTTCGTTTGATGATGTTCTTAAAAAAGGACTTAACGTAATGGACACAACTGCTTTTACTCTAAGTCAGGAAAATAAATTACCAATCGTTGTTTTTGATATGAACAAAATTGGTAACCTTTTAAAAATTTGCGAAGGCGAAAACATAGGAACAGTAGTAAATATTTAGACTACTTAGATTGCTGGATTTTCAGATCATTAGATTTCTCTAAATTTAGACAATCGTTTAAAAAACAATATTCAAAAAATAAAATTATATTAGTTAGTAAATTAGAGGAGTACATTTTTAGAAATCTAAAAATCTATCGTCTAAAAATCTAAAAATCTAAAAAAAATGACTGAAGAAATAGAATTTATATTAGATAGTACAGAAGAATCAATGAACGGTTCGATTGCGCATTTAGAGAAAGAATTTCTTAATATTCGTGCAGGAAAAGCTTCTCCGGCAATGTTGGGAAGTGTTTTTGTAGATTATTACGGTTCAGCAACACCACTTTCGCAAGTGTCAAAAGTTAGTGTTCCTGATGCCAGAACAATCACATTGCAGCCTTTCGAAAAAAACATGTTACATGTTATCGAAAAAGCAATTATGGTTGCAAACATTGGTTTTAACCCAATGAACAATGGAGATATGATTATCATCAGCGTTCCGCCTTTGACAGAAGATCGTCGTAAAGAATTGGCTAAACAAGCAAAAGCTGAGGCTGAAGATGCTAAAATTGGTGTTCGTAACGTACGTAAAGATGCTAATACAGATATCAAAAAATTAGAAAAAGACGGAACTTCAGAAGATATTTGTAAATCTGCAGAAGAACAAGTTCAAAATCTAACAAATACATTTATTAAAAAAATTGACGAATTATTAGCTTCAAAAGAAGCTGAAATCATGAAAGTCTAATTTTTGAAACAATAAATTAAGAATCCGTTTGGTTAAAATAGTACCAGACGGATTTTTTTATTCTTATTTTTGTATACCAAAAAATATATTGTTTTCGTTTTTGAATCTATAATTCTCTTTATGAAGCTATTCAGTTTATTGACTTTGTTTTTTACGCTTAGTATTCAGGCGCAATTTCAAATAAACGGAATTGTAACAGATTCAAACAACAAACCACTCCCTTTTGCTACCATTACAACTTCGGCCAACAACAATACAATTACTGATGTTGATGGAAAGTTTGATTTTAAAATAGCCGAAAAAACAACCACTTTTGCCGTTTCATATATTGGCTTTCAGACTAAAATAATTGCAGTTATAGCAAATAAAAAGTTCTATTCTATTTCTCTCGCTCAAAAAACAGATGACTTAAAAGAAGTCGTTGTTTCTAACGAGAATCCGGCTTTGACCATAATAAAGAAGGTCATTGCCAATAAAAACAAAAACAATCCGCAAAAAAAACTCAGCAGTTTCGAATACAAAACATACAACAAACTGATTGTAACTGCCAATCCTGATTCTATCGATGGCAGGATTGATTCTTCAGCAGCTTATAAAGATTTCAATAAAAAAGAGATCAACATTGATTCTTCAGATTATAAGTTTAAAGAAATTATAAGCAAGCAACATTTATTTCAAACCGAGAAAGTTTCTCAGTATCAATTTGGAAATAATAAACTCAAAGAAACTGTCCTGGGAACCAAGATTGCAGGATTTAAACAGCCTATTTATGAAATTATAGCGTTCAATTTGCAATCAATTTCCATTTATGATTCAAAATATGAATTGCTCGAAACCAAATATGAAAATCCAATTTCGAACACCGCGCCGTCAAATTACAATTATAAACTACTAGACACCGTAAACATAAAAGAGCGCGAAACTTATATGATTTACTTTAAAAACAAACAAAAAAGAAAATCATCTGGTTTAGAAGGTGTTTTGTATATCGATCAGGAAAATTTTGCTGTCGCCAAAGCAGTAATGCGAATAAAAGGGGTTTTGGATATTAGTGGAATTCACGAATTTGAATATGTCCCGAGTGAGAAAATCTGGTTTCAAAGCAACACCACTTTCAAAATCGTAAAAGGAAAAAACGATGATGATATTAAAATTTTAGGCGGAACCATTCAGTTTGACGGAGATGTTGAAGATAATTTTGAACCGAGAAAAAAATCGGCTTCTGATTTTACTTATTTACTTTCAGAAAGCAACAACTTCGACATTCATTACAACACAACCAGCCCAATAAAGAATCCGGCTCTTTATATCGAAATTAAAGACGATGCGAGCAAAAAACCAGAAGAATTCTGGAATGAGTACAGAAAAGAAAGTTTGGACTTAAAAAGCCAAAAAACATACTTATTGCTGGACAGTCTTTCGGTTAAGAGACGAATCGAAAAACGTTTGGGTCTTGGACGAAAAATCATCAACGGCTATTTCCCGATTGGCCCAATTGATTTGGATCTGAAAAAAATAATCAGCTACAATAACTACGAAGGTTTCCGTCTTGGTTTAGGCGGAATCACAAATGATCGCTTTTCTAAAAACTTCAGAATCGAAGGATATTCGGCTTACGGAACCAAAGATGGCGAAGTTAAATACAGTCTGGGTTCAGGAGTTTTGCTGGACAAAAGCACCAATACATGGATAAACGCATCGTATACAGATGATGTTCGTGAGATTGCAAGTACCGTTTTTGCAGTTGATAAACGCGTTTTTAAAATTTATGATCCGCGACCAATTAACATTAGTACTTTCTATAAATACACCAGCTGGAAAGCCAATGTTCAGACTAAAATTATTCCCAAAACCGAAGCTATTTTAGAATTATCCAGAACTTATGTTCAGCCGGAATTTGATTATCTATTTAATCTAAACGGAAAATTATACTCAAACTATATCATGACTACGGCTATGGTTTCGATTGTTTGGGCACCTTTTAGTGATTTCATGCAAACGCCAACAGGAAGAAATGAATCTGAAAAAAGATTTCCAAGATTCACCTTTCAGTACACACAATCTTTACCAAATGTTTTAGAAAATGACTTTACTTTTGGAAAGATCGATTTCAAGGCTGAATATGAAAAAAAGTACTTAAACGGGCAAAAAACAAGTCTACTTCTGCAGGGAGGTCACGCAATTGGCGATGTTCCACTTACGCATTTGTACAACACAATGCCAAACAACCTAAACAAAGAAACTCTTGTTCAGCGTATTACTTTTGCTGGCCGAAACAGTTTTGAAACCATGTTTTTTAATGAGTTTTTCTCAAGTCAATACATATTCTTCCAGATCAAACATGGCTTTGACCGAATTACATTATTCAAAAAAGTTCGTCCATCACTGGTTTTAGTAACCCGAATGGCATGGGGAAATATGGAAAATCCGGAACAGCATGTTGGTCCAACATACAAAACACTAGACAAAGGTTACTTTGAATCCGGAATAGAATTAAACAAGATTTTCAAAGGTTTTGGTCTCGGCGGATTTTATCGTTATGGCCCAAATCAGCTGTTAAAATTTGAAGATAATATTGCCGTTAAGATTTCTTATGTCCTTGATTTGGGATTGTAACATAAATATAACCTTTGTCAAAGTTTAAAACTTTGACAAAGGTTTCTTCCTTTTAATGCTATTTAAATTTAGTTCATAATTTTCAGGAGCTATTTCCTGCTGTCCGCTGTATCTTTTTATCCGCAAAAAAGCGAATAAAAAGGATGCCGCTCCCATCAGGGCTAGGACTCAAAACTTCAAAAGAAATTATAATGTATAAAAAAACCGTATCTCAATTAAGAAATACGGTTTTTTTGTGGAGAATACCGGATTCGAACCGATCACCCTTCCGATGCATCGGAATACTCTAGCCTTTTGTTTCTATTAAGATTTCAATATATTTCCTGCTTTTCATTTTCTTTATTTGCAATTCCCTTTGACATGCTTCACTTCGAGTAGAGAACGTTTCGAAATGTTTTAATTCTCAATCCTTTACAGTTTTTGTAAACTTATTTCTACTATTTAAATGATCTTGCAAACGTTGCTCTATATTTTGGCAAGACCCTATATAATACTTGTTAAGTGTATTTGAGTATAAGATATAAGTGTAAAACATAAGTATTATAAATAAAAATACCCAAACATAAATATATGTTTGGGTATTTTTTGTGAAATATTTGTGGAGAATACCGGATTCGAACCGGTCACCCCTTGCCTGCCAGGCAAGTACTCTAGCCAAATGAGCTAATCCCCCAAAGCGTTAGCAAATAAAGTCAATTAATTTACAAAAAACAAATTTCAAATCACTTCGGTCAAAAATAGTTGCCAAAATTGTAACTTTACGATCAAATCTATTTTTTATGAGTTCAGAAAATCAAAACGGTTCTTTATATACCATATTAGATAATGCAGTTGCAACGGTACAATTTGGTCACCCGGCAAGCAATTCTTTTCCGCGCGAATTATTAAATCGGTTAACTGCCGAAATTAATTTGTTAAGCACAAATGAAACGATTTCAGTTATAATTTTACAAAGCGAAGGTTCAAAAGTTTTTTGCTCAGGTGCCTCTTTTAGTGAACTTCTGGCGGTAGAAAATGAAGAACAAGGAAAAGAGTTTTTCTCTGGATTTGCTCATTTATTAAATGCAATGCGCACTTGTTCTAAAATTATTATTGGTCGCGTTCAGGGCAAAGCTGTTGGCGGTGGCGTTGGTATTATTTCAGCTTGCGATTATGTTTTGGCTACACCGGAAAGCGATATAAAATTATCGGAACTAACTATCGGAATTGGTCCGTTTGTGATTGAACCTGCTGTTACCCGAAAAATTGGAAAAACAGCAATGACCGAAATGACGCTTGCGGGACATCAATGGAAATCAGCAAACTGGGCGCTTCAAAACAGACTTTATGCATCACTTCACGATATAGATCAACTGGATATCGAAGTCGAAAAATTGGCCAAAAAACTGAGTTCCTACAACAAAGAAGCTTTACTCGAAATGAAGAAAATTATCTGGGAAGGAACTGAACATTGGGAATCACTTCTTATTGAACGTGCCGCAATTACCGGAAAATTAGTTTTATCAAATTATACCCGAAATGCTTTGACACAATTTAAAAAATAAACAAAAAAAAGAAATTCCAATATTTTTAAATTCCAAATTCCAACACAGAACTGACTTATATTGGAATTTATTATCTAACACTATATTCCTGTGTTAATTTAAATTTTAATAAGCATGTATATCATTTCATTACTTCAAAAAGTAGATGTTACAGAGAAACTTAAGACTGCACCTGACAACAGTTATCAAATTGGTATTTTGATAGGATCATTTCTTCCTTTTGTGGTTTTAGTCGGAATTGCGTACTGGATGCATAACCGTGCTAAAAAAAGAGACAAAAACGGTTATTAATTCGTAAATTTGCAACCTAAAATTCAAATCGATGAGTAATATCAGAATTACAAAACAATTTAGTTTCGAAACCGGTCATGCTTTATATGGCTATGACGGAAAATGCAAAAACGTTCACGGCCACAGTTACAAATTGTCGGTAACCGTTATTGGTTCGCCAATTACAGACCGATCAAATGTAAAATTCGGAATGGTAATTGATTTTTCGGATCTAAAGAAAATTGTAAAAGAAGAAATAGTCGATCAGTTTGATCACGCAACGGTTTTTAACGAAACTACTCCACATGTCGAATTGGCAAATGAATTAAAAAATCGTGGACATCATGTAATTTTAGTTGATTATCAGCCAACCAGCGAAAATATGGTTGTAGATTTCGCTAACCGAATCATTGCACGTTTGCCTTCTGAAATCTCTCTTTTTTCACTAAAACTTCAAGAAACAGAATCTTCATTTGCTGAATGGTATGCTTCTGATAATGCCTAATATTAAATTCCAATAAAAATAAATTCCAAATTCCAATCCTTCGACTTTGCTCAGGAGGACAAAGAGTTTAAAGTCTAACAATCTAATAATCTAAATGAAAAAAGTATATTTCGCTTCTGATCAGCATTTTGGAGCTCCAACTCCTGAGTTGAGTATGCCTCGCGAACAAAAATTTGTAGCTTGGTTAGATGTAGTAAAACAAGATGCGGAAGCTATTTTTTTATTAGGAGACTTATTTGATTTTTGGTTCGAATACAAAACCGTTGTCCCTAAAGGCTTTGTTCGCGTATTAGGAAAACTGGCTGAACTTCGCGATAGCGGAATTCCGATTTACTTTTTTGTTGGGAATCATGATCTTTGGATGAACGATTACTTTCAAACTGAATTGAATATTCCGGTTTATCATGACAATAAAGAATTTACGTTTAACGGAAAAACTTTCCTGATTGGTCACGGAGACGGAAAAGGTCCCGGCGATAAAGGTTATAAACGAATGAAAAAGGTGTTTACAAATCCGTTTTCAAAATGGCTTTTTCGTTGGTTACATCCTGATGTTGGCGTGAGTTTAGCCCAATATTTATCCGTTAAAAACAAACTGATTTCAGGCGATGAAGATGTAAAATTCTTAGGCGAAGAAAACGAATGGCTGGTTTTGTATGCCAAACGTAAACTTGAAACCAAGCATTACAATTATTTCATTTTTGGGCATCGTCATTTACCTATGATTATTCCTGTTGGAGAAGATTCAAAATACGTGAATCTGGGCGACTGGATTGGCTATTTTACTTATGGTGTTTTTGATGGCGAAACTTTTGAACTTCAAAAATTCGAATAATAATTACTTTTTATTCGTTGGATAAATTCCAATTTTGTGTGTTCTTAAAATGTAATTCGACAATTGTTTACTGTTCGACAACTTAAAACTAATCGCATTTGAAGTCTTTTTCGGCATGTGACATTCTACGCAATTATTAGCCAATAAACTTCCTGACATTGTTTTTAGCGTAGTTTCATTATGTTTTAAATCCTGATGACAACTCATACATATTTTTGAATATGTCGCTAAATTTGCCCGTGAATTTTCATGCGAATTATGACACGTCATACAATCCATTACTTCACTTTTCTGGAAACACTTGCTTTGTGCCAATAAACCAAATTGGTTACCATGAACATCAAAATGAAGACTATCGTTTGATGATGGTGTGGCTCTAAAATAATCATTAAGACTTTCTCCCGGTCTAAATTGAAAACGGGATTTAAGCTTTATTTTGTCATTACCTGAATGACAAATTGCACATGCATCTAATCTTTGTTGTCTGCTGAGTCCTTTTATAGAAACTATATTTTTTGCTGTTTTTAAGTGCGGAAATTTCAAATGCGCCTTTACGTGTTCTTTTGCCGGCCCGTGACAGCGCTCACAATCAATTCCGTAGATTAAAGTATTTTTATCCATAAAAGTCTCCACTTCCATTGCCATCGTATTGACTTTATCTGAAGCTGTAGTGACATATCTGCTTGCAATATTAGAACTATGGCAACCATAGCATTCTTTAACTACTTCTCTGTTAAAAAAAGGCTTATCTGTAGGATATCCGGGACTGGTTCCCCAACTATTGAGTGAATGATAGTAAGATATTGGCAATTCATAAGTATAATAATTCTTCCAGAAAGCGGCGGTTTGCGCATGCTTTACCCCAAAAACTATATCATAAGGATGTACCTCAACTTCTTTTCCATTTTTATACAAAACCTGATACAAACTATCATTACGTTTTTCCATGACCAATTTGGTGTTTTTGTCATAGATAAAAACGTGATTTCCTTTACTAAAACTTCCCAGAACATTTTCTAAAGTTGCAGGCGCAGTTGCTTTAAAATGAGAACTGTGCGAAGCTAAATCAAATTGTGTCTGATGACATTGAATACAACTTTCTGAACCCGCATAATCAGTTCCGCGCGGATCAATATATTCATCAGATTTGTTCGCACAGTTTGATAAAAAAACTGCCAAAATAATTATAGCAAAAAGAATATGTATTTTTTTCATTACTGTAAATATACTTTTTTCTACAGAAAATCAAAATACATTTCAATAATGAAACATTATTGTTAAAACATTTGAAATACTTCTTAATTTAAGCCAGATCCATAAACATATTCATCCAGGTCAATTCGGAATAAAGAACCTTCAACTAAATCTTTAATAGATTTTAGTTCTGTCATTGAAACGGCTAAATCTATAGAAGCGCAAGGGGTTTTCAACAAGAATTTGTGACACGAATACTTTAATTCGCAAGCTTCACAACAAGCATTTTCGATCATACTATCTTCGATTAAATCGCAAAAATGATTTAATTCTTCTATTGTAAAATAAAACCCTGTTTCCTTAAATACCAACTGTACTTTGTCTAATATAGTTGCATTTTCTTTTTTCCAGTAAAAAGCTATTCCGAAGTTGTTATGATATATTTGCTCTATTTCTCTCATCGTAAATCATTTTATTCCAACAAATATAAATATTATTTATATTTGTTCTAAATAAAAAAATCATAAAAAGGAAAAAATATTTAACCATATAAGTGATATAAGATAATTTAAGTTTGTCTTCAACTTTTTATTAAATGAACTTATATCACTTATATGGCTTAAAAAACTATTTAAGCCATTTTTTTATGTTGGAAAGAAATTCAACTTGCTGATCAACAAAAAGATAATGCGAACAATTGTCCAGAAACGCGAAGTGATCTTTGCCAGTGAGGTTTTTAATTGAAGTAATTTGCGCCGAAGAGAAAATACCGTCTTCTTTTCCGTAAATAGCAAAAATTGGAACTCCTTTAGCCTTAATTTTCTTTAAAAAAGGTCTGCTGTCTATGTTGTTTTGCTTTTCATTTTTATAAAAAAGCAAAGGCGCATTTTTGTTCCGAATATTGGTTTTAAAAAATTCTCCAGCTTCATAATCGGCATATAGTTTTTTGGATTCTGCAGTTGGATTTGGCATTTTAAAATAATTGTTTTCACTAGCCAAATCAAAACAGCCTTTTCTATATTCAGCCGACTTTTTATTCAGTTTTTTAACAGCACTTATTTTGATAAGCTTGTCAGCATTTAAATCATCGGTATACTTTTTAGTCAGAGAATTTAAAATATGATCGTAGGTTTCCTGTTGCGAAAATAGTGCGCCTGCCAAAACGAGTGCGCTCACATTTTGGGGATATTTCTCCGTATAAAGAGTTGCTACTAAACCTCCAAAACTATGACTTAAAAGTATAGCCTTCTTTAGATTGTATTTTTTGTAAATAGTATTTAGATCCTGAAAAGCTTCTTCATAAGTAAATTTCGCCTCCGGATCTGCAGATCTTCCTTCGCCTCTTCTGTCATAAACAATGACATAAAACCCCAAATCAGCCAATTTTTGAGCAGTTGTACCTTCAAACAAAGTCGAATTGCCACTTGGACCACCATGAATAAAAATTACGGCTTTATCTTTTTCATTTCCGTACGTTTTAATGTAGAGATTTTGTCCGTTTGCGAAAAGGGATATTGTTAAAACGAAAACGAGAAGTAATGATTTCATTTACTCTAATTTCTGATGATCTTCCATTTCTCTATTAAGATCTAAATTTCTAAATGTCGGTGATTTTAGTGCAGTTACAATAACAGTCAAAAGTGTAATGCTTCCACCAAAAACAACTGACGTTACTGTTCCCATCAATTTAGCAGTTGCACCACTTTCAAAAGCACCTAATTCATTTGATGAACCAACAAAAATTGAATTTACAGCACCAACTCGTCCACGCATATGATCGGGGGTTTTAAGCTGTAAAATCGTCTGACGAATAACTACAGAAATTCCGTCAGCAAGTCCGCTCAAAAATAAAGCAAAAACAGAGAGCCAGAATGACGTAGAAAGACCAAATAAGATGATCGATAATCCGAAAACAAATATGGCAGCTAAAAGTTTCTTCCCAGAATTTTGATATAAAGGCACATAAGCAGAAACGATCATGGTAATAAATGATCCAACCGCAGGCGCAGCTCTTAATATGCCAAAACCTTCAGCGCCCACTTTTAAGATATCCTGTGCAAAAACTGGCAATAATGCTACCGCACCTCCAAAAAGTACAGCAATCATATCAAGCGATAAGGCACCTAAAACAATTTGATTTTTAAACACAAAAGTTAAACCTTCTGTAAGACTATCTTTTATTGATTCTCCAATCTTTGGATTTACGATTGGTTTTTTGCTGATCTGTGATAAAGCTACTAATGAAAGAAGAGAGAATCCGAAAACCAGACACATTGACCAGTGAACGCCAATCCAGTTAATTGAGAATCCAGCCAACGCAGGGCCCATAACGGCTCCGATTTGCCAAACCGAACTACTCCAGGTAGCAGCATTTGGGTATACTTTTTTAGGAATAATCAGCGATAGAAGAGAGAAAATAGTTGGGCCAAGAAAAGCTCTAACTAATCCGCCCAAAAAAACTAATGCATAAATTGAATATAAAATAATAGTTGGAGATAAATCGCCAACCACTTTTGGCCAGGTCAATAAAAACAATCCAAAACTAATTACCGAAAATCCCAAAATGCATTTTACCAGTAATCCTTTCTTTTCTCTTTGGTCTACAATATGTCCCGCAAACAATGCCATCGAAACAGCTGGAATGACTTCCATTAAACCAATAATTCCCAGCGAAAGCGGATTTTTAGTTAAACTGTAAACTTCCCATTCGATTACAATAAACTGCATAGCCCAGGCAAAAACCATGGCAAAACGCAATAATAAAAAAACATTAAATTCTCTGTAACGCAATGCCTCGTAAGGATCTCGCTTCGTTATTTTATTCGTCATTTGTTCTAATATCTTTTAGCATAAGTTGAGTCGAAACAGTTCCGTTCCACTCGTTTTCAGTCAGTGAATAAGCTAACTGAAAAGGATTTTGATTTTTTGTAATATCTAACTTTCTTCCTAATCCAAAACCTATTGCAGCAATGCCATCTGAATTATATTGCTTTACAAAAAGTCTCAAATGTTCTTCATCTGCACCTAAAGTTTTGGCATAACCTGTGTCTTTTACGTCTGTAGTCATAAAAACCGGCGTCATATTCAAAGGTCCAAAAGGTTCAAATTGTTTTAAAATCCGAATAAATTTTGGTGTAATATCTGTAAAATTTATTTCAGCGTCAACCTCTATTTCCGGAGTTCGCATTTCAGGCAAAATAGTAGCCGAAACTTGTTTTTCAAAAGCTTCTTTGAACATTTCATAATTCTCTGCTTTCAGCGTCATTCCCGCAGCATACATATGTCCTCCAAATTGCTCCAAATGTTCAGAACAAGCATCAAGAGCATTATAAACATCAAATCCTTTTACAGATCTTGCAGATGCGGCATATTTGTCGCCACTTTTAGTAAAAACCAAAGTTGGGCGATAATAGGTTTCAATAAGCCTTGAAGCCACAATTCCGATTACGCCTTTGTGCCAGTCTTCCTGAAAAACAACTGTAGAAAATCGATCTTCTTCTTTGTTTTCGATAATTTGCTGAAAAGCTTCTTTAGTAATTTGCTTGTCTAAGTCTTTTCGATCTGAATTGTATTGTTCTATTTCTGAAGCAAATTGTTGTGCTTGCTCAAAATTAAATTCGGTTAATAATTCAACCGCATGATTACCGTGTTTAATTCTTCCCGCAGCATTTATTCTGGGAGAAATAATAAAAACAACATCTGTAATATCCAGTGTTTTCTTTTTTACCTGATGAACCAAAGCTTTTATTCCCGGTCTTGGATCTGAATTGATAACTTGTAATCCGTAATAAGCCAAAATCCTGTTTTCGCCTGTTATTGGTACAATATCCGCAGCGATTGCTGTAGCAACCAAATCCAGATATGGAATAAAATCCTGAATAGTTTCATTCCTGTTTTTCCCTAAAGCCTGAATCAGTTTAAAACCAACACCGCAACCGCACAATTCATCATAAGGATAGGAGCAATCTTCTCTTTTTGGGTCTAAAATAGCAACCGCATCCGGCAAAAACTCTCCGGGTCTGTGGTGATCACAAATAATAAAGTCGATGTTTTTTTCTTTCGCGTAAGCGATATGATCTATAGATTTTATTCCGCAATCGAGTGCAATGATCAAAGAGAATCCGTTATCGTCGGCAAAGTCAATTCCTTTAAAAGAAATTCCGTAACCTTCAGCATAACGATCCGGAATGTAAGTGGCAATATTTGGATAATGTGATTTTAAATACGCCGAAACCAAAGAAACTGCCGTTGTTCCGTCAACATCATAATCGCCAAAAACGAGAATATTTTCCTGATTTTCGATTGCCAATTCTATTCGGGCAACGGCTTTATCCATGTCTTTCATCAAGTATGGATCATGAAGATGTTCTAAAGACGGACGAAAGAAATTCTTGGCATCTTCAAAAGTTTCAATACCACGCTGAATCAAAAGTGTTGCTACAAAATCTTCTACATTTAAGGCTTGCGCCAAATGTTTGATTTTATCTTCAGAAGGTTTTGTTTTTAAGGTCCAACGCATGGTTGATTTTAGATTTTAGAGTGTTGATTTTAGATTGTAGAAATCGAAAATCGTTTAATCTGATTGTTATTTTTTTTGCCACAGATTAAACGATTTCAAGGATTTTTAATCTGTGGTAAAATATTTAGGTTATACCTTTGTCAAAGTTTAAAACTTTGACAAAGGTTTTCAGTATTATTTCACTTCCAAAGCAGTTCCTTCAAACTGAATTCCGTCCCAACCTAAGTTGATGAAATTTCTGATGTTTTGGTGGTTCGATCCGTTTGGATCACCTAAAACTTCTTCAAAATAAAAAGCTCCAAAACACGCCAAAGTTTCTTCTTTGCTCAAGTTTTGCAATTTTGCAAAAGAAAATAATTTACAAGAACCCGAGTTTTCTCCGGCAGCATTGTGTTGTGTTCCGTTTTGAAAAGCAGTTGGTGTGAAGTTGTAATTCTCTTCGATTACTGCAATAGTTTCTGGGAATGGTATTTGAGTTGGAGTTTGTTTTACTTTTTCTAAAAAGGCTTGTATGCTCATGATTTGTCTTGTTTTGTCAGTTTAATTTTCTTGCCACAGATTACAATGATTAAAATGATTTTTCTAATGTGTGTGTGTGTTGCCACGAATTACACAAATTTCCACTAATTAAATTCGTGATAATTCGTGTAATTCGTGGCAACTTTTTTAATCTGTGGCATAAATAATTTAGTCTTCTTCTTCGTCCTTTGAAAATTTACTTTTCTTAGGCTCTTTTGTTATTGTTTTTCCGGCAACGACTACTACAATTTCGCCGCGTGGTGCTGTTTTTTCAAAGTGGGTTAATACTTCTCTTGCAGTTCCGCGTACGTTTTCTTCATGAAGTTTTGATAGTTCACGCGAAACACAAACTTGTCTGTCTTCGCCAAAATAAGTAATAAACTCAGCCAAAGTCTTAACGAGTTTATGTGGCGAAACGTATAAAATCATGGTTCGTGTTTCTTCGGCTAAAGCCAAAAATCGAGTCTGACGCCCTTTTTTATCAGGCAGGAAACCTTCAAAAATAAATTTGTCATTTGGTAATCCGCTGTTTACTAGAGCTGGCACAAAAGCGGTTGCTCCGGGTAAGCATTCTACTTCAATTTTGTTTTCGACACAAGCGCGCGTTAATAAAAAACCGGGATCTGAGATTGCTGGAGTTCCTGCATCCGAAATCAAGGCAATGTTTTCACCTGCTTTCAAACGGGCAATTAAATTCTCGGTTGTTTTGTGCTCGTTGTGCATGTGATGGCTATGCATGTGTGTGCCAATTTCAAAATGCTTCAACAATTTTCCACTCGTTC
>NZ_OY730233.1 GCF_963422545.1 uncultured Flavobacterium sp. | reverse complement strand
ATATTTCAAGCGGAAGAGTTATTGGCTTATCTAAAATGAACCGAATTGTAGAATATTATGCTAAAAGACCTCAGGTTCAAGAGCGTTTGACAATGCAGATTGTTCAGGAATTACAAAAAGCTTTAGGTACTGAAGATGTTGCCTGCGTTATTGATGCAAAACACCTTTGTGTGAACTCAAGAGGAATTAAAGACATCGAAAGCAGCACCGTAACTTCTGAATTTGGTGGAAAATTCAAAGATGCTCAAACAAAAAGGGAGTTTCTGGATTACATTAAATTGGACACTCAATTCTAGTTTAATCGGTAAATCGTTAATTTGTTTAATCGCTTCATTGCAAATCTCAATTTACGATTAAACAAATTAACAATTAAACCAAAATACATGTATACTTTTTCATTTGAAAAGTTAGAAGTTTGGCAAAACTCAAGAATGTTTATTTTGGATATTTATAAATTAACTAGTAAATTTCCATCAAATGAATTATTCGGAATAACTTCTCAAATAAAAAGAAGCTCCTCCTCGATTGTGACAAACATTGCAGAAGGAACTTCGAGAAATACGAATAAAGACAAAGCTCATTTTTTGACAATATCTTATTCATCAGCAATGGAAACTTTAAATCATCTAATTATTTCAAAAGATTAAAATTACCTATCTGAAACTGAATATATCGAATCTCGTGAAAAAATTGAAAAAATTTTCAATCAGATAAATACTTTAAAAAAATACTATCTTTCAAAAGAATAAAAATAGTTATTTAAAAACGATTACGCGGTTTAACAATAACAAATAAACGGTTAAACAATAAAACGATTAAACAGCAAAAAAAAATATGCCATTATATACAACACAGCCTCTAAAAATATACAATTCACTTTCGGGTGAAAAAGAAAATTTCAATCCAATCCATGAAGGAAATGTTGGAATGTATGTTTGTGGACCTACGGTTTATAGCAATGTACACTTAGGAAATGTGAGAACATTTATGTCTTTTGATGTGATATTCAGATACTTTTTGCATCTTGATTATAAGGTTCGTTATGTTCGAAACATTACAGATGTTGGGCATATTGTAGATGATGTAGATGAAGGTGAAGATAAAATTGCCAAAAAAGCACGTTTAGAACAACTGGAACCTATGGAAGTTGTGCAACGCTATACGGTAGATTTTCATGACATTTTGAAGTCATTTAATTTTTTACCTCCAAGTATTGAGCCAACCGCTACAGGACATATTATTGAACAAATTGAAATCATCAAAAAAATTATCGATACCGGAATTGGTTATGTTGCCAACGGATCTGTTTATTTTGATGTGGTAAAATATAACGAAACCAACAATTACGGAATTTTAAGCGGCCGAAATATCGAAGATATGCTGGCTAATACCCGTGATCTTGATGGTCAATCAGACAAAAGAAATCCACAGGATTTTGCGCTTTGGAAAAAAGCAGAACCAGAACATATCATGAGATGGCCTTCACCATGGAGTGATGGTTTTCCGGGTTGGCATCTTGAATGTACTGCTATGAGTACCAAATATCTTGGAAATCATTTTGATATTCACGGAGGCGGAATGGATTTAAAATTCCCACACCACGAATGTGAGATCGCACAAAACGAAGCTTACACAGGTCAATCTCCGGTAAATTATTGGATGCACGCCAACATGCTTACTTTGAACGGTAAAAAAATGGCAAAATCAACCGGTAATAATATTTTACCCGGAGAAATTTTAAGCGGAGACAACAATATTTTAAGCAAAGCTTTCTCAGCATCTGTAACCCGTTTTTTCATGTTACAAGCCCATTACAGAAGTATTTTAGATTTTTCTGATGATGCAATTGTTGCTGCAGAAAAGGGATATAAAAGATTAATGGAAGCTGTTGATGCTTTACCAACTATTACCGCAAGTGCAAAAAGCTCTATAGATATCAATTCCTGGAAACAATTGTGCTACGACGCCATGAATGATGATTTTAATACTCCTATTTTAATCGCACAATTATTCGAGGCTGTTCGTTACATCAATTTATTAAAAGAAGAAAAAGAAACGCTTACTGCAGAAGATCTATCAACATTCACAAAAGCAATCAATGCTTTTGTCTTTGATGTTTTAGGCTTAAGCGATGATAAAGCAGCCGATGGTAATAACGACAAATTAGAAGGTGTTGTTAACATGCTTATCGGAATGAGAAATCAAGCCAGAGCAGATAAAAACTTTGCCCTTTCTGATCAAATTCGTGATCAGCTGATTGCTTTAGGTATTCAGTTGAAAGACGGAAAAGAAGGCACAAGCTTCTCTATCTAATCCATTTATTTTCTAATAAATCATGAAAGTAATTACTCCATTTGTTTTATTAGTCCGCTTTTATCAAAGTGCCATTTCGCCTTTTACACCAGCGTCATGCCGATTCGAACCTACGTGTTCCAGTTATATGATTGAAGCACTGCAAAAACATGGACTATTTTATGGAGGCTACCTGGGAATGAAACGCATTTTGAGCTGTCATCCTTGGGGAAGAACTGGCTACGATCCCGTTCCTGAAAAGAAATGTTCACATAAACATTAACTTTTTATAATGAGGATCTCTACTTTAAATATTTATTTTTACAACCAATAAAAAAATACAATACTACATGACACATGCCTTAAACATCGTTTGGAACCCATCAGAAGGAATCGATTTAGGATTTTTTATGATTCGTTATTACAGCTTAATGTTCGTAATTGCCTTTGGTTTAGGATGGTTCCTAATGAAAAAAATCTTCGAACGCGAAAACGAATCAATAGAAAAACTAGACTCTTTATTTGTTTGGACCGTTTTAGCAACTTTGATAGGCGCACGTTTAGGACATGTTTTCTTTTATGATTGGGAGTATTTTAGAAATCATTTATTGGAAATCTTTTTACCAGTTAAATTCGAACCAAAATTTGAATTCACAGGTTTTCAAGGTTTAGCAAGCCACGGTGCTGCAATCGCAATCATTATTGCGATGTACTACTATAGCAAAATGATCTTAAAACGTCCTATATTATGGATTTTAGACCGTGTTGTTATTCCTGTAGCTAGTGGTGCCATTTTTGTTCGTTTAGGAAATTTTTTCAATTCTGAAATCATCGGACACGAAACTACATCTGCATTTGGAATTCGTTTTTTACACGATCAATTCAGTAAAGCCGAAGCTGTAGAAAAAACTCAAATCGCGAATCCTAAAGATGCTTATACAGCGATTGCAACTGATCCTAAATTTGCTGATTTATTAGCTCAGGTTCCGGCAAAACATCCAACACAATTGTACGAAGGAATCTGCTATATATTTGTATTTGCTACTTTGTATTTCTTATACTGGAAAACAAATGCAAGACTTAAATCAGGATATCTTTTCGGATTGTTTTTAGTTCTTTTATTTGTGGTACGTTTCATCGTAGAATTTGTAAAAGAAAGCCAAGGTGGAATCGAAGAAGAATTAGGCCTTTTCTCAACAGGACAATGGCTAAGTATACCTTTTATCATTATTGGCCTTTTCTTTATTATTAGAGCACAAAGAAACCCTTTAGCAGCATCTTAAATTTGAAGTTCAGAAATATAAAATATAAAACCCGATACATTAAGATATCGGGTTTTATATTTTACAGAGAATTTGAGATTCTCACTTCAATATTTTTAGCATTGTAACCAACGTTCGAAACATGTTGTCCAATTGTGAAATAACAGAGTATCTTAAATCTTACTTAATAGCCGTTTAATCTATTAGGTAATTGCACATAATTAATACTTACGATTGATGGATAATGTTTCGTGGTAATTAAAATATGGATTATTTATTTTTACCTCGGTTTCAGAGAATTCTAAATCGAGTTTGGTATTTACAAATTGAGTTTTATTCTTAACACTAGCACTAGTAGGAGCTTCCAGATCAGTTAGTTGTTCAGGAGACATATAAGCAATAGCACATTCTTTTATTTTCTTAAAAAGTTCTTCATTATTTGCTTCGTACCCTTCTAAAATTAACATTTTTAAAGTAGAATCAAATTTTATCTTTCCGTCCCAAGAAAAATTAGCTTCAATCGGAATAATATCCCAGTGAAAATGATAGCGTTCCTGATTTTCTGCTTCCTGAAAACAAAGCATTACTACTTTCATCAAACCTAAAGAAGAAAAATATTGAGTTATTGAATTTTCATCCTTTGCCGCGTTTTCTAAAAACTCGTTTCGAATATACTCAAATTCCGGACCTTCGTGTTTCAATTTAAGTTCTTCGTCTTTTGCTTTTATGCGTTCTGCAATTTCAGAATAATTTGAAATAGAAAAAGCTCTATCTTCTACATTAAATAAAACTGGAAATATGGAATTATTATATTCATAGGCAATTTCTTCAAGCTTTGATTCAATTTTTTTATCATTTACTTTAAAATCATTACGACGCACTTCTATGTGTAAATTTTTACTTTCCAATTGTTCAAATTGAATATCATAAGTACTGTTCGCAGTAGCTTTTTCGTCAAATAATTCAAAATCAACAATATGCACGACTTTAAAATTGTAATTGGTATTAGCTTTCATATATTAATAAAAAATTAGTTCTAAAAATATAAATAAATATAATACTTTTCTTTCAAATAAAATAAAAAATATAAACTTATACCTAAATATAAGCCTTGACATCTATTATATAAAGATTAATATGCAGGATTATAATTCTAAAATAGATAAAATCAATATTTAAACGTTTTTACCAAAAGCTATCCTAAAATATTTTTTAGCATATAATGTGCATTCCTCGCTTCTAATCTTGCATTGCGAACGTTCAAAAGAATATTAAACCAAAAATCATCTTATCACAAATTCGAAACATTAAAATATTAGGCATAAAAAAAGATCCAGTTTTCACTGGATCTTTTTAATATAATTTAAGCAATTAATTATGCTGCTTTATTGTGTTTGTCTTCGATTGTATGTTTATCATCTTTAGAAATCGTATCAACCAATACTGGAGTCGCGATAAATAATGAAGAATAAGTACCTACAACAATACCAATTAACATTGCAAAGATAAATCCTCTAATAGATTCTCCACCAAAAACAAACATTGTCAATAATACAATGATCATCATTAATGACGTATTCAACGTTCTTGATAATGTAGTGTTAATAGAAGCATTTACGATATTTTCAAAACTACCTTTACGGTTTCCGATAATGAACTCTCTAATTCTGTCAAATACAATTACGGTATCGTTCATAGAGTAACCAATTACAGTAAGAATTGCAGCGATAAAGTGCTGATCCATTTCCATGTGGAAAGGCATGAATTTATAACATAAAGAGTAGATTCCTAATACAAAGATTACGTCATGCGCAACAGCTGCAATCGCACCTAATGAATATTGCCATTTACGGAAAGAGATCATTAAGTATAAGAAAATAACTGCCATCGCACCAAGAACGGCCCAGTATGAGTTTGTTTTAATATCTTCAGAGATAGAAGCTCCAACTTTAGAAGATTGTAAAACTCCAACTTTTTTACCGTCAAAAGTATTAGTGAATTTATCATAAGTAACATTAGGGAAGTATTTCGCTAATGCATCATATAATTTTCTATTAACTTCTTCATCAATAGCAACACCGTCTTCTTTAATCTTATATTTAGTTGTGATTTTTAATTGATCATCATCACCTAAAATTTTAGCTTCAACCGGAGTTCCAAATGCAGCAGATAATTCATCTGATACTACAGTAGCATCGATTGGTTTTTCAAATTTAACCTGGAATGTTCTTCCTCCAACAAAATCAACACCTTCATCTAATCCGTTAACGAAGAAGATAGAAATTAAACTTACTACAACTACAATAGAAGAGAAGATATAAGTGAATTTTTTGATTTTAATAAAGTCAAAGTGGAAATTAGTAAACCAGTTTTTAGTAATGTTTGTAGAGAAAGTTAAATCTCCTTTTCCAGCAATATTTTTATCGATGAAAATTCTGGCAATAAAGATTGAAGTAAACAATGAAGTTACAATACCAATAAGCAATGTTAAAGCAAAACCTTTAATTGGTCCTGTTCCAAAAGTAAACAAGATAGCTCCAGTTAAAACGTGAGTAACGTTTGCATCAATAATAGAACGCATTGCACCGTGCCATCCGTAAGATGCTACAACAGCTTCAGCTAATGATTTACCTTCACGCAATTCTTCTTTTGCCCTTTCAAATATAATAATGTTCGCATCTACCGCCGTACCTAATGTTAATACGATACCTGCAATACCTGGTAATGTTAATACAAAACCAAAACTTGCCATAATTCCGAATAAGAAAAGTAAGTTTAATAATAATGCAAGGTTAGCATACCAACCTGCTTTACCATAATAGAATACCATCCATAAACAAACTAATAAAAATCCTATTATAGATGAAGTTGTTCCAGCATCAATTGCAGCCTGACCTAAAGATGGTCCAACAACTGTTGACTGAATAATATCTGCAGAAGCCGGTAATTTACCTGCATTTAAAATATTAGCTAAATCTTTAGTTTCAGCAACATCAAAAGAACCTGTTATTTCAGATCTTCCTCCAGCAATTGGTCCGCTAGTTACTCCAGGAGCAGAGTAAACTACGTCATCAAGAACAATAGCAATATAACTTTTTTGAGAAAAAGCTTTTCCAGTTAATTCTTCCCAGATTTTAGCACCTTGGCTGTTCATTTGCATAGAAACAGCTGGTTTTCCTAATTGGTCAAAAGTATCTTTTGCATCAGTAACAACACTACCAGCCATAGCAGGAGTATTATCTCTGTTTCCTTTTAAAGCATATAATTCTACTGCTTCAATCTCTTTTTGTTTAGCATCTTTAATAGTAGTTGGTTTACTCCAAACAAATTTTGCATTGTGTTGGTCAGCACCTAATAAGATTCTAATATCTTGTCTTTTTAAATATCCATTGATAACAGCAGTATCTTTTGGAGCGAAGTAACCTAAAACTGGTCCACCACCCTGACCAATCATTTTGTCAAATAATGGATTGTTTCCTTTTTTAGTCTCAACAGAATCTTTAGCATCAGTCAATAAAGCATTCAATGAATCTTTAGCAACAGTTTTAGTTTCTGTTTTTTTGATTTCAGTCTTTTTAAGCGCTTCGTTAGCTGCTACTAAAAAGTTTCCAACTTCTTCAATTTTATAAGTTTCCCAGAACTCTAATTGAGCTTTTCCACCTAATAATTTTTTAACTCTATCAACATCTTTAGCACCTGGAAGCTCTACTAAGATTCTTCCTGTTTCTCCTAATTTTTGAATGTTTGGTTGTGTAACACCAAATTTGTCGATACGCTCTCTTAATACTTTGTAAGCACTTTCAACAGACTCATCAACTTTTCTTTTGATTACTTTTTGAACTTCAGAATCAGTCATTTTGTTATCAACACCACCTTCTCCTTGTAAACTTCTGTTTGCAAAAATATCTGGTGAAGCTAACTTCACAGTTCCTTTTGAATTCGCATCAAAAGCTTCAAAGAACTTTTTTAAATAGGTTTTGTTTCCTTCTAAATCTGCACTTGCATCAGCTAATGATTTATTAAATACCGGATCTTTAGAATTGTTTGACAATCCTTTTAAAACATCTTTAATAGAAATTTGAAGAATCACGTTGATTCCTCCTTCTAAGTCAAGACCTTTGTTTAGTTGTTTGTTTTTTACTTCATTATAAGTAAAATCCGTGAAACCAAGATTGTAAACTTTTACTTTACCAATAGAATCTAAATATTTTAGCTCTTTATCAGGATTGTCTCCTGCAAAAGCTTTAGCCTCACTTTTGACACTGTTTGCCACAAAAGTGAACGAAAGTTGGTAAATACTTACCAATGCAAATAGAATTGCGAAAAATTTAATAAGTCCTTTATTCTGCATTATTACTAAAAATTAATTATGTTTTATTGTTTGTTTTTTGTTTTAAAGTCCCATAAAATAAGCCCTGACATGAGATTTTAAAACTAAAAAATCGAGATCACGAATTACAACATTTTTTTTAAACCGAGCAAATATATAATTAACGAAAAGATTAACCAATTTATTTATTAATTAATCTTAAAAAAAAGACTGCAAAAGTGCAGTCTTCTCCTTTTTTTTCGAAATTCGTTATACTAAAATCGATTTCAGCGCATCATTCATGCTACGAACTGCATCAGCACTTTTAGCAAATAATGCTTTTTCCTGATCGTTTAATTTGATGTCTAAAATTTCTTCTACTCCGTTTTTACCTATAATACAAGGCACTCCTATACATATATCATTTTGTCCGTACTCTCCTTCTACAAAAACTGAACAAGCAATCATTTTCTTTTGATCATTCAGGATACTGTCAACCAAATAAGCAACAGAAGCTCCTGGCGCATACCAAGCTGATGTCCCTAAAAGACCTGTAAGAGTTGCTCCTCCTACCATAGTATCTGCAGCTACTTTTTGTAAAGCTTCTTCAGAAAGAAATTCTGTTACCGGAATTCCGTTATATGATGCCAAACGTGTTAAAGGAATCATAGTTGTATCACCATGTCCGCCAATAACCATTGCCGAGATATCATTTGCAGGTTTATCAAGAGCCAAAGAAAGATAGGTTCTAAAACGAGAACTATCTAAAGCTCCGCCCATACCTATAATTCTGTTTTTTGGTAATCCTGTAGCTTTTAAAGCTAAATATGTCATAGTATCCATTGGGTTAGAAACTACCACTATTATAGTATTTGGAGAATGTTTCAATACATTTTCAGCAACTGTTTTTACAATCCCTGCATTTATACCTATTAATTCTTCACGAGTCATTCCTGGTTTTCTTGGAATTCCTGATGTAATAACCACTACATCACTTCCGGCAGTTTTAGAATAATCATTGGTTACACCAGACACTTTGGTATTAAAACCTGTATTTGTTGCACATTGCATAATATCCAACGCTTTCCCTTCGGCAAAACCTTCTTTAATATCCAACAATACTACTTCGCTTGCAATTCCTCTATAAGAAATAACATCTGCACATGTAGCTCCAACATTTCCTGCTCCCACAATAGTAACTTTCATATTTTTTACTTTATCGGTTATTAATTCGTTTATTTTATAAATCAGCAATTCGTTTAATTGTTTAGTAAATTTAAACAATTAAACGAATTGTAGCATTAAAATTTATTATGCATCGATATTTGCGTAAACTGCATTTTTCTCGATAAATTCTCTACGTGGTGGCACCTCATCTCCCATTAACATTGAGAAAACTCTATCGGCTTCAGCCAAACTATCAATAGTTACCTGACGTAAAGTTCTGAAGTTTGGATCCATTGTAGTTTCCCATAATTGCTCCGCGTTCATCTCTCCAAGACCTTTATAACGTTGAATAGCAGCACTTCCTCCCATTCTTTCGTTTGCCTGATCACGCTGAACATCGTTCCATGCATATTCTTTTTTATTTCCTTTTTTAACTAAATATAAAGGTGGCGCTGCGATATAAACGTGACCTTCTTCAATTAATTCTTTCATAAAACGGAAGAAGAAAGTTAATATTAAGGTAGAAATGTGACTACCATCGACATCGGCATCACACATGATGATTACTTTATGATATCTAAGTTTTTCAAGATTTAACGCTTTACTGTCTTCTGCAGTTCCAACAGTAACTCCTAAAGCGGTAAAGATGTTACGAATCTCTTCGTTTTCGAATACTTTATGGTGCATCGCTTTCTCAACATTCAAAATCTTACCACGTAATGGCAAAATCGCCTGAAAGTTACGATCACGACCTTGTTTTGCTGTTCCACCAGCCGAATCTCCCTCGACAAGGTAAACCTCACATCTTGCAGGATCCTGCTCAGAACAATCTGAGAGTTTTCCTGGCAATCCACCACCGCCCATAACGGTTTTACGTTGTACCATTTCACGTGCTTTTTTAGCAGCGTGACGTGCCTGAGCAGCCAAAATTACTTTCTGGATAATGATACGTGCGTCATTTGGATTTTCTTCCAAATAATTCTCTAACATTTCTCCAACAGCTTGAGAAACCGGAGAAACTACTTCTCTGTTTCCTAATTTTGTTTTAGTTTGTCCTTCGAATTGTGGTTCTGCAACTTTTACCGAAATAATTGCTGTTAATCCTTCACGGAAGTCATCTCCCGCAATTTCGAATTTCAATTTATCCAACATTCCGGATGCATCTGCGTATTTTTTAAGGGTTCTTGTTAAACCACTTCTAAAACCTTGTAAATGCGTTCCTCCTTCGTGTGTATTAATATTATTTACATAAGAGAAAATATTCTCTGTATAACTTGTATTATAAATCAAGGCAACCTCAACCGGAATTTCACCTTTTTCGTTATCCATGCTGATTACGTGAGAAATAATTGGCTCACGGTTACCATCTAAATAACGGATATATTCTTTAAGACCTTCATCAGAGTGAAATACTTCAACTTTGAATTCACCTTTGTCATCTACTTCTCTTTTATCAGTAAATGTAATTGTGATTCCTTTGTTTAAGAAAGAAAGCTCACGCATACGAGCTGATAAAGTATCATAAGAAAACTCTGTTGTTTGAGTAAAGATAGTATCATCCGGATAAAAAGTCTGACGTGTACCTCTTTTCTCTGTTTCTCCAATTTGTTTAACCGGATATAATGATTTTCCTCTTTCGTATTCTTGTTCGTAGATTTTACCGTCTCTGAAAACAGTAGATTTCATGTGAACAGAAAGTGCATTTACAACTGAAACCCCAACACCGTGTAAACCTCCTGAAACTTTATAAGAATCTTTGTCAAATTTACCTCCGGCACCAATTTTAGTCATTACTACCTCAAGCGCCGAAACACCTTCTTTTTTATGTAAATCAACTGGAATACCACGACCGTTATCTTCAACTGTTACTGAACCATCTTCGTTAATTGCAACACCAATAGTATCACAATGTCCTCCCATCGCCTCATCAATAGAGTTATCAACAACCTCATAAACCAAATGATGTAGCCCTCGAACCCCCACATCTCCAATATACATCGATGGACGCATTCTTACGTGCTCCATTCCTTCTAATGCCTGAATACTATCTGCTGAATAATTGTTCTTCTTGATTTCTTCGCTCATATAATTTATTCTAAAAAATGTAATTATTGTCTAACACGCAAATATATAAAAACGCAAATTATATATCCGTTAAAATACGACTTAAAGCGCTTAAGTTATTAACACAATTGGCTGAAAAACCAAAAAATAAATTCTAAATCTAAAATAAATCCCAATTTTTTGAAATTCCAAATCCTTAAATGGAAATTCCAAAAAATAAATTCCAAATTCCAAAAAATAAAAATGCCACAAAAGCAAAATCCGAAACAACAATTTAATGTTATTTCGGATTTATAATTTACCCAAATTGGAATTTATAAAGCTTGAAATTTTACCCTTTTATGATTTCTTATTAAAATCTCCGGCATAAATTGAAGTCATTTTTTCTAAGCTCAAATATTTTCTCAGAACAGCATTTACCTCTTCTACTTTTAAAGCTTTTACTTTAGCTTCAAGAGTATCATAATCCTCTAAAGGAATTCCGTATTTAAGATAGCTGTTTGTCAAATCAATCAACATCATATCATTTCCTAATTTTGTTTTTCTTTCGTTAAGCCAGCTGCCTAAATTTGATTTTAATTCTTCGGCTGTAAATCCGTCTTTTAATGCTTTTGCAATTTCTTCTTTAGTTGCCGTTTCAACGGCACCTTTTTTCGTTGGATTTAAGAAAGCATAATACTCCCAAAAAGCAACATCGTTTGTAATTGGCACATTAATAAATGAGCCTGCCCCATAACTAATTCCTTCTTTTTCTCTTAATCTCATCGGGATTCTTGCACTCAAAAACCCACCACTTCCTAAAATTTCATTTGCCATAACAAATGCAGGATAATCAGGGCTTTTTACATTCATTTTAAAAGCAATTTTACCCGTTGCAACTGCATTTTCTTTATCCGGAGTAATATAATCTTTATCTAACTTTTTAGTTTCTGAGAAAGTTGGTAAAGCAAGAACATATTTAGACTTAGAATTCCATTTCCCAAAAGTATTTTCCAGAATTTGTCCTGTCTCCTTAACATCTAAATCTCCAACAACAGTACCTACACCGTTATTTCCTCCAAAAATATTGGTATAGAAATCAACGATTTCAGATTGTTTTATTTTCTTGTAAGCATCAATTTGCTCCTGAACTGTTGATGTGTAAAAAATACTTTCTTTTGGATAATTTGATGTTAGTCTCGAAATCTCATTAAATGCAATTGACCTTGGATCATTAAGATTTGATTCTAAATAAGTATTATATTCACTAATTGTTTTTGTAAGCTCATTTTCAGGAAAAGTAGAATTAACCAGCAAATCTCCCAAAATCTCCATTACTCCTTTAAAACTTTCTTTATAAGTATTAATGCTGATAGACAAAGTCTGACCTGAATAATCAAAATACAAACTTGATTTTAATTGATCTAATTGATCGCTAATCTGCTCTTTGGTTCTGGTTTTTGTACCCGTTTTCATTAATTGAGCAAGAATAGATCCTGTATCTTCTTTACCTTGTAAATCCTTTTCGTTACTTACCGGAAATTGAAAACTAGCCTGAACTTTTCCGCCTTTTATTTCTTTTTTGATTAAACCATATTTTGCGCCATTACTCAATTTTCCTTCTACAAAATTTTGTTTTAAATTCTTAATAGAAGCCTCAAATGCAGCAGCTTCTTTCTCTAAAGCTTTTCCTTTATAATCTTTCGTTAAAGCTACTATTTGCTCATCTGTGTATTCAACAGGTTTTACTCTTTGCTCATCTTTAGACGGGATAAATACTCCTACTGTTCTATTGTTGCTTCTAAAATATTTCTCTGCAACTCTTTGAATATCTTCTTTTGTCAGATTTTCGACTGCATCTCTGTACATAAACCCTAATCTGTAATCTCCGGCTCCAACAATTTCAGTAAGATTTATCGCAAATGAAATGGTATTGTTTTTTATACCGTCTATTTGTTTTATAATTTTTGCTTTAGCTCTCGTTACATCTTCGTCTGTATATTTAGTAGTTGTAATTTTATCCAACTCTGCCCTAACTAAATCTTTAGTTGCTTTAATATCCTTGTCATTAGGAACCGCTACTCCAAAGTAAACATAACTTGCATCTCTGGTTGTTGGCTGCCAGTAATAAATACTGGATACTTTTTGAGTCTCAATTAATGATTTGTATAAATATCCAGATGGATCTGAAGTTAAAATTTCGCCCAAAGCATCAATTGCAGGATAATCTTTATCTGCATAAGCCGCAGTGTGATACAAAGCACCAACATTTTTACTGTCTCCGGCTCTGTTAAGCTCTACAAATTTTTCGCCATCTTGAGCCGGTTCAACTGTGTAGGTTTTATCTAAAACTCTTTTTGGTTTTGCAATAGCTCCAAAATACTGTCCAACATATTGCAGTGCTTTTTGCTCCTCAAACTTACCTGCAATTATTAAAGTCGAATTGTCCGGTTGATAAAATTTTTCGTAGAAAGCTCTAAGCGTATTCGCTTTTACTCTTTCAATATCTTCTTTACTTCCAATGGTACTATTTCCGTAGTTGTGCCACAAATAAGCCGTCGAAAGAATCCTTTCCTGCAAAACACGATCAGGATTATTTTCCCCAATTTCAAATTCGTTTCTTACCACAGAAAACTCTTTATCTAAATCTGTTTGCAAAATAGTTGCGTTTATCATTCGATCCGCTTCCATTTCGATACTCCATTTTAGATTTTCATCATTTGATGGAAAAACTTCGTAGTAATTAGTTCGGTCCAGCCAAGTTGTTCCGTTAGCATTTCCTCCTTTATCAGAAAGCATTTTTTTAATATCTCCTAAATTCTTGGTGCTTTTAAAAAGCATGTGCTCTAACAAATGCGCCATACCTTTTTCGCCATAACCTTCATTTCTTGAACCTACATTGTAGACAATATTCACAACCATATTGCTCTGAGAAGCATCTGGAATCAAAAGGACTTTTAATCCATTATTCAAAGTATACTCCTTAACACCTTCAACATTTTTAATGTATTTGGGCGCTTCAGATTTTTGCGCATAAACTGAACTCAATGAAGTCAATGAGCAGTAAAAAATTCCAACTAGTAATAAGTTTCTCATAGATTATAGTTAATGGATTAGTTATTTTTTTGGTAATCAAATATAGTATTTTTCCTAAACACGATATATCAATATTAACTTACTTTTAGTAATTTACGACAAACCTCAATTACAAAATTAACATCATAAAAAAAATCCGAAACAAACATTAAAAATGCTGTTTCGGATTTTATATTTTATTATTTAATTTGGAATTCCTAATACTAAACAGCCATTCCGGGCTTTGCTGTCTCAAAATTTCCTTCTTTGTGAGCAGCGTTTGCTCTTCCGCTTGGATCTTGATTTTCCTGCCATTTCGGAATCCATTTACGAACGGTTTGTGCAGCACTAACTTGCGGATAATATTTATGAAAAATAGATCTGTACAGATATGCTTCTTTTGTCGTTGGAGAATTATACGAAAATTCAGTATTTGCTCCCGCCAATTGTTCATCAGAAATTTGTGCACTGCAATGCTCCATCAATTCATCAATCCAATTATATCCAACTCCATCAGAAAACTGCTCTTTTTGACGCCATAAAATATCTGCCGGCAAATATGGATTTTCAGGCGTATCGAATGCTTTTCTTAAAATATATTTTTCGATACCATCATACGTTTTTGGTTGCTTTTCTTCTGGTTTTATACGAATAGTTGCATCCAGAAACGCAGTATCCAAAAACGGAACTCTTGTCTCTATACCGTTTGCCATTGTTGATTTATCTGCACGCAACAAATCGGCTGTGAATAATTTTTGAACTCTTTCAATTGTTTCTTTCTGAAATTCTTCTGTCGATGGCGCATTTCTAAAATACAAATGACCTCCAAAAACTTCGTCAGCTCCTTCACCTGAAAAAATTACTTTAATACCTTTTTCGGCAATTGCTTTTGATAATAAATACATTGGCACGCTGGCTCTAACCGAAATTACATCATAAGTTTCGATATCATAAATTATCTTTTCTAAAAGCTCAATTCCTTCTTTAACAGAAAAATGAATTTCATGGTGTTCTGTACCCAAAAATTCAGCAGCGTTTCTTGCCGCTTTCGCATCTGGTGCATTAGTATCTAAAGCAATTGAAAATGTATGTAATTTTTTTCCGCTTTCTGCCAATAAACGAGAAGAAATTGCAGAAATCAAAGAAGAATCCAAACCTCCTGAAAGCAATGCACCAACTGGCATTTCGCTCATTAATCGTTTACGAACTGCTTCTGTAAATGTATCTCTGATCAAATCTAAATCAAGATCTTGAGTAGCATTTTCATAATCCTCATATTCCGGTCGGTAATATTTTACAAACCCCTTTTTTGGTGTATAATAATGTCCTGGAGGAAAAGTTGAAAATGTTTTACATTGATCAGCGATTGATTTCATTTCAGACGAAAAATAAATTCTTCCTCTTTCATCTAAACCATAATACAAAGGTTTTACTCCAATTGGGTCTCGTCCTGCAATATAGTTGTCGCCATCTATAACTACAAAAGCGAAATCTCCATCAAGCATATTGCAAAAATCATTTCCAAATTCTTCATACAAATGCACGATTACTTCAGAATCTGATTTTGTTCTAAACGTATGATCTTTTAAAACGGTATCTTTTAATTCCTGATAATTATAAATTTCTCCATCATGAACCATCCAGGCTTTTTTAGTTCCCTGAATAGGTTGTTTTCCAGACTTTAAATCAATAATCGACAAACTTTCATGACTAATTATGCTGCCATTTTCCATAATTTGCAAATCATTTTCATCAGGACCGCGATGCGACATTCTTTTAGAAAGCTCTTTTACGAGTTGCGGGTCTTTTCCTTTACCAATAACGGCTAATAATCCAGACATACTATTCTATTTTTTTATTTATTCTGTTTTCTGATCACGTACCAAATAACGTGTACCAGCGTATAAAAATCATTGTAATTTGCAGAAAACTAAAAACTAATTCCTGCTTTTCGTCGATAACACCTTTATAATCAAAGTGATCTAATTTTCTTTCGACGAATGTCAAATATAAAAAAGTTAAGTTAAATAATTACCGAAAAATATTTTTAAGTAGCTGTAATTATATAATTTAACAATTTAAGACAAGAAAAACGTCCTCAATCGAGAACGTTCTTCTACAATATATATACTAATTCTAAAAATTTAACTTTTATACTTTAGCGTAAGCATCATCATGAACACTTGCCACTGCTCTTCCAGATGGATCGTTCATGTTTTTGAAAGCTTCATCCCACTCCAAAGCAATTTTTGTACTACAAGCCACACTTGCTTCCTGAGGCACACATAAAGCTGCCGCATCACTTGGGAAATGTTCTGCAAAAATTGAACGATAGTAATATTCTTCTTTTGAAGTTGGTGTTTGCAATGGGAATTTATATCTCGCATTTGCCAATTGCTCATCTGAAACCGCTTCTGCAACTACTTCTTTCAAAGTATCAATCCAGCTATATCCTACTCCATCTGAGAATTGTTCTTTTTGTCTCCATGCCACACTTTCCGGCAACATATCTTCAAATGCTTTACGAACTACCCATTTTTCCATTGGGTGTTCTTTGTTAATCATTTTATCTTGTGGGTTGATTCTCATCGCCACATCCATAAACTCTTTATCAAGGAATGGAACACGTCCTTCAATTCCCCACGCAGCTAAACTTTTGTTTGCACGCAAACAATCATACATATGTAGTTTACCTAATTTACGAACGTTTTCTTCGTGAAATTCTCTAGCATTTGGTGCTTTGTGGAAGTATAAATATCCTCCGAACAACTCATCTGCACCTTCACCAGATAGCACCATTTTGATTCCCATTGATTTGATAACTCTTGCCATTAACCACATTGGAGTTGAGGCTCTAACAGTAGTTACATCATAAGTTTCTAAGTTATAAATTACATCACGAACAGCATCTAAACCTTCCTGAATTGTAAATTTAATTTCGTGGTGAATTGTTCCGATATGCTTTGCAACAACCTGAGCAGCCGCTAAATCAGGAGAACCTTCAAGTCCTACCGAAAAAGAGTGTAATTGCGGATACCAGGCATCTGTTGTATCATCTGACTCAATACGTTTTTGTGCATATTTTTTGGCTACAGCCGAAGTAATAGACGAATCTAAACCTCCTGAAAGTAAAACTCCGTAAGGAACATCACTCATCAATTGTCTGTGAACCGCAGCTTCAAGTGCTTTTTTGATTTCAGGAATGCTTGTTTCGTTATCTTTTACAGCATCATATTCAGTCCAGTCTCTTTTGTACCATTGTACAAATTCACCGTCTTTGCTAGTCATATAATGTCCCGGAGGAAACAATTGAATTTTTGTACAATATCCTTCAAGAGCTTTCAATTCAGAAGCAACGTAAAAAGTTCCGTCCTGATCCCAGCCAATGTATAACGGAATAATTCCCATGTGGTCACGAGCAATAAAATACTCATCTCTCTCAACATCATAAATTGCAAATCCGAAGATTCCGTTCATTTCATCTACAAAATGAGGACCTTTTTCTCTGTAAAGAGCCAAGATAACTTCGCAGTCACTTTCAGTTTGAAAGTTATATTTTCCTTCAAATTGTTTACGCAATTCTCTGTGGTTGTAGATTTCACCGTTTGCAGCCAAAACCAATTTTTTATCTTCTGTAAACAAAGGTTGTTTTCCTGAAGCTGGATCAACAATTGCTAAACGCTCATGAGATAAAATTGCTTTATCATTGCTATAAATTCCGCTCCAGTCCGGTCCACGGTGACGAATGATTTTAGACATTTCTAATACTTGAGGTCTCAAGGTTTCAGCTTTTTGCTTTAGATCGAAGGCACAAACGATTCCACACATAATTATATTTTTTATTTATTTATAAATTTCATTTTGATAAGGCAAAGATGCGGTAATGGTTATAATTGAAAAACACAAAACATGATTTCAGTTATAATTTATAACCACAATTTAAAATTTACATACAAAATGTAAAATTTTCAGGCAAAAAAAAGCCTCAAACTTGAAAATTTCAATTTCAGACTTAAAAGAAACACAAAACACAATGTTTTATAGAAAACTTTAAATTAAAATTTGAAATAATTCAAAATCAATAGAAGATTACTAAAGAGAAGAATTAAAGCTGTTCAGGAATTGTGGATTTGATTAATCCTGTCATTTCGACGTGAGGAGAAATGACACAAAATGCGTTTATTTTTTTAAGATTTGTCAAAGTTTATATACGCATTCAAACCCGACAGGTTTTAAAAACCTGTCGGGTTTACGGTACAGAACTTGTGTAGGACTTCGACTTCGCTCAACCTGACAAGATTGTGTGTTTAGCTCGCAAACCTTTGTCAAAGTTTAAAACTTTGACAAAGGTCCCATAAACAATAGTCTATAGTCTATCTACAAAACACCCTCGATAGTATAATGTGTCTTATTAATCTCAAACTGAAACCCAACCTTATTCCCCATTAAATGAGAGCCAAGCGGAGATTGAGGAGAAAGCGCAATAACATTTACACCTTCAATAGAAATTTTAGGAAGCGCAACACTCAAATACAAATGAATTCCGTTGGCAATTACCAAACTACCCGAAATGATATTTTCAGTTGTTTTTGAGGCATCAATTTTATCTAAAATCGCTTTTTGAGTAATCGCTTCTTTTAGTTTATTGGTAAGTTTTTCCTGCTCGATATGCATCATCGACAAAGCCGTTTCGTGCTTATCGCCAGCCGAACCTTTTGCATCATTTTTAGAATCTTCGGTCAAAGCCGAAATCATGTCTCTAAAAACATCTATTCGGTCCTGAACCATTTGTAAATAGTAAGAATGTATTTTTTGTTTGAATTCCATAGGTAGTTTTGCCACAAAGGCGCTAAGTCGCAAAGATCGCAAAAAAAAGTAAGCCACAAATTCCCGAATTTAGTTAAAATTAATTCGTGAATTCGTGGCTTAAAACTTTGTATAAAAAACTTAGTTTCTTAGCGCCTTCGTGGCAAAACTATCTTAAAAATCGAATTTATAATTTCCTCCCACTAAAACCTGGAATCCCTGAACAGGATAATTCAGCCATTTTTCATAAGCCTGATTTCCAATATTATTAAGTTTCAGGAAAAACGTCAAACGTTCGTTATATTTATATCCAACATGTGCGTTGGCATCAAAATAGCTTTTTAGTGTTGTAACAACCGGATCAACTCCTGAATTCAAATTCGACTGCATATCCTTACGTTCTCCAACAAAGAAAACATTCAAACCAGCGTACCATTGTTTCGTAATATTTACATCAAGGTTTGAACTCAATTTCATCGAAGGTAAATTCCAAGCTTCTACACCATCAAATTTGTAACTATTAAAAGTTCCGTTGATTCCAAAAGAAACGTTTTCTGAGAAATCAGCTTTTAATTCTCCGTAAAAACGAAACGTTCTCACATCATCATACACCACTCCAAAAGAGTTTCCGTAAGCATAGTTTTCATTCGCAAAATCTTCTGTATAATCATTGCTCTTAAACAAAGCCTTATCTTTTTCGTTCAGGTAAGAACCTGTCAGATTATAATTGACGTTATTCGCTAACTTCCCTTTTAAACCCGCAAAAACAGTATATTGATTATTGGTTGGTTTCATATTTAAAGTTGGTGACAAAAACGGATTCTCAGTCACAAAATCAGCATAAGAGTTTTGATTCAAACTACCATTTACACCTGTATAGAAAATCATCAAATCGCCCACTAATTTATAAGAAGCATTTACTTTTGGATAAATATAAAACTTGTTTCCGCTGTTTTCAGAATCCAATCCATAAAACAATCCGGCTCCTAATTCTAAAGTCCAGTCGTTTTCATGAATAACAAAACTTGGTTCAATTCCAAAATTAGTTAAACTGTATTTTAAAGGTTCTGTATTATCACGCGCATAATTATTTTCAAAAGATCCGCTTACGTGATCTATGATAACATTCGTATTTATCGACTGATCCATTACATCCACTTTGAAAGTCGGTTTTACATAAAAACGATTTTCTGAAGAAGAAAAACTATCTGAAAAATGCGTGAATTTCGTTGCTATTTTACTAAAAATGCCTTCATTAAATTCTATATTTCCGCCTAAAGTAATTGTATTATAAGAATGATTCGGATTAATTCCTCTAATTAAATCTTCCTGCGTTCCCGGTGGCAGAGTCATTCCAAAATCAGCCGGTAAACCATACCAATTGTACAATTGATTTTGATATCCTAAATCAACATTCCATGACATATCACGATTATTGACACCATAACCCACATTTAACGCAGTATCATAAAATTCATCATTTAAATCTACGCCGCTAATTCCGCCTTGCGAAGAATGATGACGGAACATTCCTGCCACATAATCGTTATTTCCTAAATCCTGATTTACGAATAATTCAGCATTTAGAGTTCCGTAATTTCCAACTCCCAAAGTTGCATAATTATTAAACAATTTTTCTCTTTTAGACTTTTCAACACCTTCAGCTTTTCCTTTTGAAGGCGTAAATGTAGACGCAACCGGAACAGACAAAATACTATATTTTATCGTTTCCTTAGGCTGATTTCCTGTATCATCAAGCGAAGGAGTTTCCTTAACTTTAAAAGCATCTGAAATAGTTGGCGAATACGGTTTTACAACATTTACAGTTTCAGTACCAATACTCTCATTTTTCTTTTGCGAAAACGAAAGCTGGACAACAAATAGTACTAGTAAAATGATGATTTTATTCTGGCAATTAATTTTCATATTTTATTTTTTTCGTGAAATGTGTTTTGTGAAATGTAAAATGATTTAATCGACACACTTTCACTTTTCACAATTTACATTTTACATTTTACAATTTTCTAACTAAGCTTCCCAATCTCCTTTTGCAACAAACTGAGCCTTTCCTCCTATTTTAATATCAAATTGATTATCAGTTAATTTTCCATCAAAATAAATCTGAGACGGACGGTTAATATAATCTCCCTGATGATTAATCAATTCAAATTCAGGTTTATGATATTTTAATAAAAAAGCCTGCAGACATGTACTTGCACTTCCCGTTGCTGCATCTTCAACTAATTGATTGTGCTCGACACATAACATTCTGCTAAACAATTTTGAACCTTCTAAATAATAGAAATACAAACCTCTGTGATCTGTTTTACAGTTCTTTTTCAGCCATTCGTCTGTTTTATCTTTATCTAAAACTAGATTTTCAAGTGCTCTTTTACTACTTAAACCAACCATTACAAACGCACTTCCGGTTGTAACTTCCTGAATTGGAAATTGATTTTCAAAATCTTCTTTTTTCAGATTACTGAATACTGTCAAATCTTCTTTCGAAAAAATATCCCAAAATTTCGGCTGGGCTGCTTTTAACCAAATCAACTCATCTGTTTTATGAATCTGGATTGGCCCAATCGGAACATTCAGCGTTATCTGTTTTGGTTCGTTTTTAAAAATCTTATTCATCAAAACCCACGAAGTTCCAATGATCGGGTGACCTGCAAACTGCATTTCATGTGCCGGAGTAAAAATTTTAATCTCGGCAACATTATTATCTAAATCAAGCTTAGTAACAAAAGTGCTTTCTGCAAAATTAATTTCGCGGGCAATTTGCTGCATTTCATTAGAACTTAAATTTCCGGCATCTAAAAAAACTGCCAATTGATTACCGGCATATTTTTTATCTGCAAAAACATCAACTATATAAAAAGGTAAACTCATTTTTTTTTCTTTTTTTTAGGAAGAGGCTAGATGAAAGATGCTAGAAAATAGACTTCCATCCAATCTTTTATCTTGCTTCTTGTCTCTTTAATCTACTCTCTTGATTCTTTACTCTTGATTCTTATTTCGTGATCGACGAATTCGTTTTGGCTTCTTCCAACTTTATCGCGCTTAACTCTGTTTTAGCTTCTTCAACAACATCCGGATAATCGGTAAAATTGTTAATTACGTTATCTAAAATATAAGTTGCCTGATAACTGTCTTTTAATCCGTAGAAGTTTTTCGCCATCAAGACCAAACTCTTCGCTCCATAATATTTATAAGCCGAGTAATTCTTAGCCAATTTTTGAACTGAAACGTTCGAAGCATCAAACTTGCCTTCTTTGGTTTTAAAATAAGCATCATAATACAAAGCTTCAGCCGCCAATTCTCCTTTTGATGTTGCTGATAATTTTGCATAAGCAGCTTTCGCTTTCGCTTCATCACCAGTTTGCATTGCCGCACGCGCTACGATAATCTGCGTATCAGATTTTACATTTGCATCAGCTTTTGCGTTTTGCAATACTTTATCTGCATATACAACCGAATTGTCATAATCTTTTTTGTCGTAATAACATTTCATCAAATTAGCTTGTGCAAAGCTTTTATTCTGAGGAAAATCAGCTTCGTTTTCTAATCTTGCCAAAACCGGAATCGATTTATCACAATCTTTTGCTTTTAAGAAAATCTGTGACAATCTGCTCAGAGATTGTTCTGTAAATTCGTTTCTTGGCTGATCAATTACATATTGATAGTTTGCAACCGATTTAGTTTCTGAACCTTCTGCAAAATACAATTGTGCCAGATAAAAATTAGCTTCAAGCGCATGAACTCCTGACGGAAATTTGGTTACATAACCTGCAAAACCAGTAATTGCCTGTTTGCTATTATTTTGACTGTATTGTTTAAACGCTGCATCATAAGTATCATTATCCAATTCAGCGTCTGTTACAGAAACAAAGTCCAGAGTACGAACCCAGGTTGCATATTCATCAACTTTTCCTGAGTCAACATAAATCAATCTTGCAGTAGAAACTGCTTCTAAAGCTTCTGGAGTTTTTGGGAATTCTGCAGCTACTTTTTTGAATTTAACCAAAGCCTGTTCGTCACGATCTGAATTGTAATAAATCAAACCTTGTTTCAAAATAGATTTTGATGTAAACGAACCATTTTTATATTCAGAGATTAACTGATCATAGGTTTTAAGCGCCTGATCATTTTTCTTTTCTGCCACATAAGTATTTCCTAATTCGAATAAAGCATCATCACGATAAGATGATTTTTTATACATCTGAAGAAAATTATTCAGCTCATTGATTTTCTGATCATTTTTAGACATAAAACCATAAGAAATTGCTTTTTGAAACTGCGCATAATCAGCGTCAACACCTTTTGCTTCAATTGCTTTTGCGTAAGCTTCATTTGCAGCACTGTATTTTGCACTCACAAATCGGCAATCGCCTAAACGCAAGTACGAATCATTCAAACGAACTTTATCTTCCTTAGCATTATCAATTTGTGCCTGAAAAGAATTTCCTGCCTGATCGTATTCTTTCAATTTAAAATATGTGTATCCAATATTGTAATTGATATTTTTATACTCGTCAGTAGTTTTTGCAGCAGCCAAACCTGCAAACTGCTTGTAGCTCAATAATGCATTCTGAAAATCGTCTGAAAGATATTCCGTTTCCGCTTTCCAGAAAGTAGCGCGAGCAGTAAATTCAGGCGTTTTTTGTTCGCTGATAGCGCTTTTGAACATCTTGCCGGCATCTTGATAATTTGATTCATTATACAATTCCAAACCTCTGTAAAAAAGTACTTTTTGATAAGCTGCTTTATTCTCCGGTGATCTGTTTTTTTCTAATAAAACCAAAGCTTCTTTGTAATTCTTAGTAGAAATATAAGAATCTACCAATAATTTTTCGATTTCAGATCGACTGGAATTGTTTGGGTATTTTTTTAAGAAATCAAGTAAAATTGCAGGAACAGTTTGATACGCATTCCCAATATCATAACTCACTTTAGCATAATTTAAAGCCGCATCTTCCTGAATTTGAGCATTAAAATCCATTTCAGAAGCATTCTTAAAAGCATTTAAAGCTTCTTGCTTTTTGCCCGTATTCAAATAACTTAACCCTAAATGGTAATACGCATTTTGAGCAACGAAATCTTTTCCTTCAATGATTTTATTGAATTGAGAAATCGCTTTTTCATATTCTTTTTGCTCATAATAAGCATATCCTAATTGGTAAAAATCAGTATTATTCCACTTCCCTTTTTTACCTGCATATTGTTCTAAAAACGGAATTGCTTTGTCGTATTGTTTTAAATTGAAATAACTTTCTCCAATAATTTTATTCAATTCAGACTTTTCAATCGCATTTGATTTTGCCATTGCTTTTTGTCCCAAATCGATTGCTTTCTGGAAATTTCCTAATTTAAAATTCATGTCGGCCTGATAGTACGAAAGTTTTTCCTTGTACTTTTCTTCTCCAGAAACTTCGTCAAAATATTTAGTTGCTTCTTTATAATCATCGCCTTCATAAGCCATAAATCCTAAATAATATTTGGCTTGAGAACCAAATTCAGGAGAATTCACCACTTTATTAAAATAAGTTGTAGCTTCTTTTTTCTTTTTGGCATTGAAATAACTGTATCCTTTTTGGAAATTAAATTTATCCGATTCAGATTTACTCATATAACTTTCATCCACTTTGTCAAACCATTGCAAAGCTTTTGGATAATTGCCTTGTTCAAAGAAAAACTGAGCCACTTCAACATAAGCCTGATTTTGTTTTGTACTTGTTGGATAATCGCTTACGAATTTTTCCATCAAAGCATCGGCATTCACTTTATTGGTTCTTATGGCACAATTGGCAATATAATAAGCACAATCCGACTGAACCTCTTCAGTCGTTGCATTGTTTTTTACATATTCGAAAATAAGTTGAGCCGAAGCATATTGTTTATCATTGTATAAAGCCAGCGCTTTGTCAAAATCCTTTAAATCGTAAGTGTAAATAGCTGATTTTTGTGCCGAAACTATGGTCGAAATAAGGATGATATGGAGTAAAAAGAACCAGGAAAGTCTACGCATTTTAATTATATTTAGTATTCAAATGTATCATTTTATACCGTCTATAACGAAACGTTTGAAGCATTTATTATGAACAAAAATTTTAACAGACTACATTTAACAGCTTCTGAAATGTTATTTTTTATCCATATAAGTGATATAAGTAATTATAAGTTAGGCCTTTTTCTCATTTAGTTATTACACTAAACTCATATAAGCTTTAATAAATAAAAAACTTCCTTGCGCGATTTGCTAAAATGAACTTATATCACTTATATGGTTTAAATTTTCATTTTAATATTTTATCAGAAATCATTGAAATTTATTTTGAATCCAAGCGTTATCTTATTACTTTTACCATTCAAATCAATTTTATTATGTCACAAATCGTACTGTCTCTTAAAGAAGTAACTATATATCAAGAAGGAAGAAAAATTTTATCTCATATTAATTTAGATGTTCAACACGGTGAATTTATCTATATAATTGGAAAAACCGGTTCTGGAAAAAGTAGCTTCATGAAAACATTGTACGGTGATTTGCCTTTAACTGAAGGTGAAGGTCATATTGTTGAATTTGATTTGGCGGCTCTAAAAGAAAACGAAATTCCGTATTTGAGACGTAAAATCGGAATTGTATTTCAGGATTTCAAATTGCTTCCGGATCGTTCTGTAAAAGATAATATGCTTTTTGTTTTAAAAGCAACCGGCTGGTCTGAAAAAGACGAAATGGAACAAAAAATTGACGAAGTTCTGGACAAAGTGGGCATGAAAGAATTCCTTAACAAAATGCCACACCAACTTTCGGGCGGAGAACAACAACGTGTTGCAATTGCCAGAGCGCTACTTAATGATCCTGAATTTATTCTGGCCGATGAACCAACAGGAAACCTTGATCCTCAAACAAGTTCTGAAGTTCTTGAAGTATTGAAAAAAATCAATGCAAACGGTAAAACGATTATCATGGCAACTCATGATTATGCCTTATTGATGAAATTCCCGTCTAAAACATTAAAATGTGAAGATGAAAGAATTTTTGAAGTAGTGCAACGTAACGTGTAATGCTCTCTATTTTAATTCCGGTTTATAATTATAATGCTCTAACACTTGTAAATGAGTTAGTAAAGCAATGTAATTTTATTGGAATTAATTTCGAAATTTTATCTCAGGATGACGCTTCAAATTCTAACGAAAACACTATAAATCAAGAAA